>CAZCJT010000427.1:0-2920 GCA_964498565.1 uncultured Acidimicrobiaceae bacterium | reverse complement strand
GGCCGTCGGTCGGCATGCCGCTGCCGCCGTCATCTCCGCCGCCGAGCCCGGCCGGCATCGGCCCCGGGGCCGCCACTGCGGTGGCCGTCCTCACGTTGCTCGTGGGCCTGGTCGCGGGCTTCTTCCTCGGGCGGGCCTACGGCGACGAGGAGTCGCTCTCCACCGGTACCACCGGCACGATCGCCCCATCACCCAGCACGTCGATGCCCTCGTCTCGCCCGCCCGGCGACACCATCCCGCAGCAGCCGCCCGCCGCCGGTCCCCCATCCACCGACCTCGAGCCGGGCACCCTCGGCTCCATCGACGATCCGATCCCGGCCGGGCAGTCCTACGTCCTCGGGCTCTACGAGATCGACGTGCGGGGCGTCACCCGCGACGCCGGGCAGGCCCTCAGCGACTTCCTGCCGACCAACCCGCCGCCGCCGCCCGGCGAGCAGCACGTGCTGGTCGAGGTGGCGGTGCGCTTCACCGACGCCTCCGGCCTCGGCAGCCCGGGGTCGATCCCCTTCTTCGTGTCCGACGGCGACGACCAGTGGGACGCCGCTGAGTCGCGCTGCGGGCGCGTGCCCGACGCACTGGCCGAGACCGGGTTCGTCGAGCAGGGCGACGAGGCCGTCGGCCAGCTCTGCTTCACCGTGCCGGCCGGCGCGGTCGACGCGCTGGTCCTCGGCACCGAGAGCTTCTCCGGACCGCTCTGGTTCGCGCTGCCCTGACCGCCGGGGTCAGTGGTCGTCGAGCGACGACAGCACAGCGGTTCCCCGAGTGGTCTGCATTGCTCTCGAATCGGGCGGGAAGTGCCAAGATTGGCCGATGCAGATCGCGGTCGTCTACGCCAGCCGAACCGGGAACACCCGCCGCGCCGCCGAGCTCGTCGGCACCGCCATGCAGGACCGGGGGCACGCCGTCTCGGTGCACTCCGTGGACGACCTCGACTTCAAGGCCCTCGCCGACGCCGACCTCGTCGTGCTCGGCACGTGGGTGGCGGGCCACTTCGTGATCGGGCAGAAGCCTGGCGACGCCAAGCGGCTCGCCAAGGTGCCCAAGCTCACCGGCAAGCCGGTGGCCATCTTCCTCACCTACGCCCTGGACCCGGGCTCCGCCCTCGGCAAGCTCGAGCGGGCGCTGGTGCGCGAAGGCGCCGACGTCGTCGGTGGCTACGCGTGGAAGCGGAGCGCCCTGCCCGCCGGCATCGAGGACTTCGTCGACGGCGTCCTCGGCGCCGTCCAGCCCGCATCGGCCTGACCCACGGCGGCGCAGCCCGCGCCCGCTGACGGAGCCCCATCGTGCCGCTGCGGGCCGACCGGGAGCACCCGTCTGCGCTGACCTGGTGACCCGCTGCTCGTTCAGTCGATCCGGCGCCGGCAGCGCACGACGAGGCGTTGGTCGTCGGACTCCAGGGCGATCTCCACGCTGTCGACGAATGCCTCGGTGATGACGAGGCCACGACCGCCGGTGCGCAGCGGGTCGTCGAGGTCCCACCGCCGCGCCTTGCCTGGCGTCGTGTCCGTCTGATTGGTGAGATCGAGCACCAGGTCTGGCCCATCGCACCATGCTCGACCGCGGACCTGATCGCTCTCGCGCGGCGACGCGTCGACGGCGTTGGCCGCCAGCTCGCTGAAGACGATCTCCATCTCGGTGACCACGTCGCCCTCGATGCGTCGGCAGAGCCAGTCGGCGAACGCCCGGCGGGCGGTGCCGACCTCGTCGGCGCGAGCCGGGAACGACGTGTCGAAGACCTCGGGGTTCGTGGTCGGGTGCGCTGTGCGGTTCGCGGGTTTCATGGCGTTCCGTTCCGTCGCTCGGTGTGTGCCCACCCCGGCTTCCGGTGGCTGCGCCCTACCCCCTCCGGGACAAGTAGCAGTACAAACGCCGGAGATCGGGCACATCGACCGACTGCGGTGGCCGAAAAGCGAAGCGGTGCCCAGGCTGGGCCTGGGCACCGTCACGAGCGGGCGACCGGGATCGAACCGGCGACCTCAACCTTGGCAAGGTTGCGCTCTAGCCAGCTGAGCTACGCCCGCAGGGAGCGGTCACCATAGCAAGGGGACCGAGCGACGGGGAATCGAGCTCAGGTGCCTCGTTCTCCCTCGGGCCGCAGGTCGACGGTGAGGGTGAGGATGCCGTCGGAGAGGCTGGCGCGGGCGTCTCCGATGATCGCGTAGTCCATGAAGTCGACCTTGGCCTGCTCGATGAAGCGGGCCCGTTCCTCACCGGCCACCGGCGGCAGGTTGCGCTTCTTCACCGCCGCAGCCCGCTCCTTGAAGCGGGCCAGCATCGCGTCGACGTCGAGGGAGTCGGCCATGGCACGAACCTACCGGCGGCTGTTCAGCCGGGGAACACCGTCGTGTCGTCGGGTCCACCCTCGACGACCGCGGGCTTCGTGCGCACCCAGTACCGCCAGGTCCACACCCCGATGAGGGCGGCCACGGCGACCAGGCCGGCGACGATCAGCCAGATCTGCGCCTCCTCGTCGAGGGTGCCGTCGTCGGCGGCCACCTCGACGACGGTGGTGGACGTCGTCGTCGTCGACTCGGCTCCGTCGGTTCCGTCGCCGCCGACCAGTAGGTCACGGGCCGTGCTGGTGGTCTCCGCCGGCGCCTCCGCTTCGACCGGACCGTCGACCGCATCGTCGTCCGCCTGGGCATCGGCGTCGGCCACCCCGTCGTCACCCTCGCCGTCCACCTCGTCGTCTTCGACCGACGAGCGACTGGTGGTGGTCGCCCGTGGCGCGGCCCTCGGGGCATCGGTGGTGGTCGGCGCCGGCTCGGCCTCGGTGGTGGTCGTGGTGACCTCGGGCTCCGGCTCGGTGGTGGCCGGGCTCGGGTCGGTCGTGGTGGTGGTGGGGAGGAGCTGGCCGGCCGCGGCCGGTGCCCCGGGGACCCCGGACAGGACGACGACGGACGCGAGGACGGTCGCGAGC
>CAZCJT010000426.1:0-2924 GCA_964498565.1 uncultured Acidimicrobiaceae bacterium | reverse complement strand
CCTCGGGGGCCCAGCCGATGGGGTCGTGGGCGTCGCTGCCCCGCAGGCCGGCGACCTCGAAGCCGTCGCCGATCTCGACGCCCTTGATCGCCTGGATGCTCATGAGCGCCTGGGCCAGGGCGGCGTCGATCTTGCGATCCCAGTGCACGTGGCTGCCGAGGCCGACGGGGACGCCGTAGGCCAGGACCTCGGCCACCCCGCCCAGGCTGTCGCCCTCCTTGGCCGCGGCCTTGATCTCCTCGATCATGGCCCCGCTGGCGGTGGGGTCGAAGCAGCGGACCTCATCCTCGTCGATCGACGCGAGGTCGGCGGGCGTGGGGCGCACGCCCGGGGTGGCCCGGGCCTGGCCCATCTGGATGACGTGGCTCAGCACGGAGATCCCGAGGTGCGACAGCAGCGCCTTGGCCAGCGTGCCGGCGGCCACCCGAGCCGCGGTCTCCCGGGCCGAGGCCCGCTCGAGGATGTCGCGGGCGTCGTCGAAACCGTACTTCTGCATGCCGGCGAGGTCGGCGTGGCCGGGGCGGGGCTGGGTGGCCGGGTTCTTCGTCGCCCCGGGGGCGGGCGACATCTCCTCGTGCCACTTGTCGCTGCGCGTCCACTCGGTGTTGGCGATCTCGATGGCCACCGGGGACCCGAGGGTGCGGCCGTGGCGCACACCGCCCACCAGGGTGACCTCGTCCTGCTCGAATCGCATCCGCGGGCCGCGCCCGTAGCCGAGGCGGCGCCGGGCCAGCTCCCCCTGCACCTCCTCGACCTGGATCGGCAGGCCGGCGGGCAGGCCCTCGACGATCACGACGAGGGCCGCCCCGTGCGATTCACCGGCGGTCAGGTAGCGCAGCACGGGCCGGAGCGTAGGTCAGAGGGGTTGGATGCCCCAGACGACGGCGATCGTGCAGCCGGCGGCCAGCGACGGCCCGTACGGGAACACCACCTTCGTCGACCGGCGGGCGATGGCGTAGGCCCCGCCGCTGACGACCCCGAGGATGGACCCGAGGGCCGCGCCGAGCAGGACGGCCCGGAGCGGTCCGAGGAGCAGCTCGGCGCCCCCGCCGGGCTCGTGGCCGCGCCAACCCAGGTAGAAGCCCATGAGCCACGCCAGCTTCACGTCGCCCCAGCCCATGCCCCGCGGCGAGATGATGTGGGCGAGGAACAGCATCGAGGCGTAGAGGAACCCGCCGATGGCGGCGCCGACGATGGTGTCCGCGTCCCCGGCGATGGCGGAGGCGACGATGATGCTGGCGAACCCGATGGCCATCGATGGGAAGTTGATGCGGTCGGGGATGCGGTAGACGCGCAGGTCGACTGCCGCGAGGGTGACGAGCGCCGCCACCAGGAACAAGATCGCGGCGGTCGCGGCCGTCCAGCCGAGCTCGGCGACGGTGGCGGCGAACGCGGCGCCCATCACCAGCTCGGTGACCGGGAACCAGCGGCGCCACCAGGTGCCGGGCCGCACGACGGCGAGGACAGGAACGGCCGGGAGGTCGGTCGGGACGGGCTCGAGTTCGTCGAGCAGCGACTCGTCGGCGCCCTCGGGGAGGTCCTTCGGATCGGTGACGACGTAGCCGGGCTCGCGGACGACGAGCCGGTTGGCGATCGAACCGACGAGGAGGCCGGCGATCCCGGCGAGCACGACGGCGGCAGGGTCCACGGCGGGGCACCCTAGGTTCGGGTGGCCGCCAGGCGAGGCGACCGACGGGACGCCTGGTTCCGTCAGCCCTTCGCCGAGGACAGGAACCGCAGCAGCAGGTTCTGGTCGATGTCGTCACCGGCGCGGGCGGCGTCGACCTCCGGGGTCGGCGGCTCGGCGGGAGCTGGCTCCTCGTCGATCTCGGTCGCGGGGGCCTGGTCGCCCCAGGTCGCCTCGACGGCAGCGGCCGCCCTCGGGCTCAGCTGCGAGAGCTCGGACACGAGGTCGCCGGCGTCGACCGGGACCGGTTCCGGCACGGTGCCGTCGGCGACGAAGGAGGCGAGGTCGGCGCCGAGGGCGGACACGTCCTCGGGCTCCAGGTCCGGCTCGACGAACGTCGGCTCGATCGGCGTGTCCCACGCCGCGTCGACGTCGACGCCGAACACCGTCGCTGGTGCCGGGGCGATCGGGGCAGGCTCCACGACCGGCTCCTCCTCCAGCTCGACCAACCCCTCCTGCACGAGGTCGCGCAGCTGGCGGCACACGTCGTACTCGCCGTGGGACAGCCGGTCGGCCAGCTGGCGACCGGAGGCGCCGGTGCCGACCTGGGCGAGCATCCGCCACTGGGTCGGGGACACGGTGCGATCGGAGCCGATGTCGGCCACCATCCGGACCCACACGTCGAGCGACGGCACCACGGCCTCGATCTCGCGCCACTCCGCCAGCCGGGACTCGGCCTCGGCCAGCACGGCGTCCACCTCGTGGGCGTCGCCCTCGGCCGGCGCCTCGGCGCCCGAGTCGAACTCGAAGGTGGCATCCGCGAAGCGCAGCAGCTCGAAGGCCACGCCCTCCATCTGCTCGTTCACCGCCCGGTCGGCATCGGCGGCCACGATGTCGCCGTCGCGCACCCAGATGCGGCCCCGCCCCCGATCACCGTCGAGGGCCAGCAGGCCGGTCTTCTTCGTGCTCGAGAGGAGCCGGAGGACATCCGGCAGGCTGAACGTCTCGAGGGTCCCGGACAGCGCCACGACGATCTCCTTCACAGGCGGGTGCTTCGCCTCGTTCCATCGGCGGGACCGGCACGGATCTGTAGCAGGAATCCGGGCCGTCAGCCCAGCGCCGCCTCCCGCATCACCCCGACGGGCGCATCGAGGCCGGTCCACGCCTCCAGCTGGCGGGCGGCCTGGTGCACGAGCATCCCGAGACCGTCGACGGTGCGCAGGCCGCGGTCCGCCGCAGCGGCGAGCAGCGGGGTGACGAGCGGGTGGTAGACGAGGTCGGCGACCACGGCGCTGTC
>CAZCJT010000425.1:0-2955 GCA_964498565.1 uncultured Acidimicrobiaceae bacterium | reverse complement strand
CGATGCGGGGCTTGGAGGCGCCGGCCCGGTCGATGGCGACGTCTCGCAGCGCGGCGAGCGGCGGCACGCGGGTGGCCTGCACGGCCGGGATCACCGACGCCAGCACGGTGATGCCCAGTCCGAGCACGAGGGCGGTGACGATGGTGGTGGTGCTGATGACGAGACCGGACGTGGGCAGGTCGGCGCCCGACGCCTCGAGGGCGGCGGTGACCGCCGTGGCCAGGGCGACGCCGACGACCAGGCCGAGCACGGCGGCGACGAGGCCGATCACGACCGCCTCGAGCAGCACCGAACCCAGCACCTGGCGGCGGCTGGCCCCGATGGCCCGGAGCAGGGCCAGCTCCCGGGTGCGCTGGGCCACGAGGATGGCGAACGTGTTGGAGATGATGAACGTGCCGACGAGCAGGGCGATGGCGGCGAAGATCGTGAGCAGCTGGCGGAAGAAGCCGAAGCCCTCCTGAATGTCGGAGGCGTCCTGCTCGGCGGCCGCCGTGCCGGTGAGGGCCTCGGCCTGCGGGGGCAGCACCGACGCCACCCGCCGGGTCAGGTCCTCCTCGGTGATGCCGTCCTCGCCGGCGGCGAGGATCACCTGCGTGCGGCCCTCCAACCCGGCGAGCCGCTGGGCCTCGGCCAGGGTGAGTCCGGCCGACACGGAGCCGGCGGCGGACTCGGCCTCGCCGAAGGTGAAGGTGCCCACCAGCGTGTAGGTGGCCTCGCCGACCTGGGACACGACCCGGACGGGGTCGCCGAGGGAGAAGCCGGCATCGTCCGCCGCGGCCACGTTCAGGGCGATCTGGTCGTCGGCGGTCGGGGGCTGGCCGGAGGCCAGGCGGTAGGGGCTGAGGCGCTCGTCGGTGATCCAGCTCTCGATCAACGTCGGCGGGCCGGCGGCCGCGCCGAGCGGTTCGCCGTCGGGTCCGAGCACCCGGTTCTGCGCCCCGAAGCCGAAGATCTGCACGAACGGTTCGGCGACCGCCACACCCTCGACCCCGGCGACCTGCTCGACCAGCCCGGTGTCGAGCAGCTCGCGGGCGTCCTGCCCGCCGAGCCCGCCGTCGAACAGCGCCACGCCCTGCACCTGCACGTCGACGCCGGCCCGGGTCTCGCCGAACAGGTCGTCGAAGACCCGGTCGATGGTGTCGGCCAACACGAAGGTGCCCGACATGAACGCCACGCCGAGCACGATGGCGAGCACCGTCGAGATCAGCCGGCGCTTGTGCTCCCAGAGGGAGCGCAGGGTGACCCGCAGCACCGGCTCAGTCCCCGAACCGCTTCATGCGGTCGAGCACCCGCTCGGCCGTGGGGTCGGCCATCTCGTCGACGATGGTGCCGTCGGCGAGGAACAGCACCCGCTGGGCGTAGGACGCCGACTGCGGGTCGTGGGTGACCATGACGATGGTCTGCCCGAGGTCGTCGGCGGCCCGGCGCATGAACGACAGGATCTCCGCCGAGGTCGATGAGTCGAGGTTGCCGGTGGGCTCGTCGGCGAAGACGATGTCGGGCCGGCTCGCCAGCGCCCGCGCCACCGCGACCCGCTGCTGCTGGCCCCCGGACAGCTCCGAGGGCCGGTGCTCGAGTCGGTCGCCCAGGCCCACCGTGCGGACCACCTCGTCGACCCACGCCTGGTCGGGCGTGCGGCCGGCCAGGTCGAGCGGGAGGGTGATGTTCTCCCTGGCGTTCAGCGTCGGGATCAGGTTGAAGGCCTGGAAGACGAAGCCGATGCGGTCGCGGCGCAGCGTGGTGAGCTGCTTCTCCGACAGCGTGGTGAGGTCGACGTCGCCGATGAGCACCCGGCCGCTGGTGAGCGAGTCGAGTCCGGCCACGCAGTGCATCAGGGTCGACTTCCCCGATCCCGACGGCCCCATGATGGCGGTGAAGCGACCGGCCTCGAACGACACGTCGACCTCCCGCAGCGCGGTGACCATGGTGTCGCCGCTGCCGTAGACCTTGCTGGCTCCTTCGGTGCGGGCGGCGGTGGTCGACGGAGGGGCGGCGGGGGCGTCGGACATTCCTGACACGGTATGGCGCACATCTCCCACCGGGTGGGCGCTTCACCGCTCGTAGACTGCCGCCGTGCAGTGCCCACAGTGTCGAGCAGAGGTGCCGGTGGGGGCGCGCTTCTGCTCCTCGTGCGGGCACGAGCTCGTCGTGGTCGGCGACCAGCGTCGCATCGCCACGGTGGTCTTCGCCGACCTGGTCGGCTTCACCGCCCTCTCGGAGGAGATGGACCCCGAGCAGGTCAAGGCGCTGGTGGACCGGTGCTTCGAGAACCTGGCCGCCGACATCGAGGCGTTCGGGGGGCGGGTCGACAAGGTCGTCGGCGATGCCATCGTCGCCCTCTTCGGCGCCCCCGTCGCCCACGAGGACGACGCCGAGCGCGCCGTGCGCACCGCGCTGCGCATGCAGCAGACCATCGCCCGCCTGGCCGCCGACGGCGGGCATCCCGTGCAGATGCGCGTCGGCGTGAACACCGGCGAGGTCCTGGTCGGCACCGTTCGCGCCGGCCGCGAGTACACCGCCATGGGCGACGTGGTGAACACGGCCAGTCGCCTGCAGGAGGCCGCCGAGCCCGGCACGGTGATGGTGGGCCCCGACACGCGGGCCGCCACCCGCGACGCCTTCGAGTACGCCGACATCGATCCGGTGCTGGCCAAGGGCAAGCGCCTCCCCGTGCAGGCCTCCATCGCCGTGCGCGCCGTGGCCCCTCCGGGCCAGCGCCTGCGTCGCAGCCGGGCGCCGATGATCGGCCGTGAGACCGAGCTGGCGTTGCTCGCCGGCGTCACCGAGACCGCCATCGACCGATCCCGCGCTGCGCTCCTCATCGTCCACGGCGAGGCCGGCATGGGCAAGTCCCGGCTGGCCACCGAGACCGCCCGGCACGCGGCCGACGAGCTCGGCGCCTTCGTGCTCGAGGGCCGGTGCGTGCCCTACGGCGAGGCCAACGTGTGGTGGCCG
>CAZCJT010000424.1:0-2955 GCA_964498565.1 uncultured Acidimicrobiaceae bacterium | reverse complement strand
GCTCCGCCTGCGCGACCTCGACGAGCCGCCCCTGCCCGCCGAGGGCTGGGTCACGCTGCGCCCCCGCCTCGCCGGCATCTGCGGATCCGACCTGTCCACCATCGACGGGCACTCGTCGCGCTACTTCGAGCCGATCGTGAGCTTCCCGTTCGTGCCCGGCCACGAGGTCGTCGGTGACCTGGACGACGGCACGCGGGCCGTGCTCGTGCCGGTGCTGCACTGCGAGGTGCGGGGCATCACGCCGCTGTGTCCGGGATGCGCGTCGGGTGATGTGAACCGCTGCGAGCGCATCGCCTTCGGCCACCTCGAGCCCGGGTTGCAGTCGGGCTTCTGCGAGGACACCGGCGGCGGGTGGTCCGAATCCATGGTTGCCCACCCCGCGCAGCTCGTCCCCGTGCCCGACGGCGTGTCGGACGAGGCTGCCGTCATGGTCGAACCCGCCGCCTGCGCGGTCCACGCGGCGAACGCGGTCCGGTCCCTCATCGGCTCCGACGGCAGCATGGACGGCGGGCCGGTCGTGGTCATCGGCGCCGGCACGCTCGGGTTGCTGACCATCGCCGCGCTGCCCGACGGCGCACCGATCATCACCGGCGCCCGCTACCCGCACCAGAAGCGGCTCGCCGCCGAGCTGGGCGCCACCACCGTCGTGGCGCCGGACGAGCTGAACGGTGCCGTGCGCCTCGCCACCCGCTCGATGAAGCTCGGCAAGGACCACGGTTCCGGCCAGCTGGCCGGCGGCGCCCCCGTCGTCGTCGACTGCGTCGGCAGCGAGGCGTCGCTGACCCAGGCCCTCGAGGTCGTCGCACCCGGCGGCACGATCCTCGTCGTGGGCATGCCGGCCACCGTCTCGCTCGACCTCACCGGGTTGTGGCACCGGGAGGTCTCGCTGCGCGGGGTCTACGCCTACCGGCGCGAGGACTTCGACACGGCCCTCCACCTGGTGACCCGCGCCGGGCCCCACGGCGATCTCGGCCGCCTCGTGAGCGCCACGTATCCCCTGTCCCGCTACGAGGACGCCATCGTGCACGCCGCCGACGCCGGCCGCCGCGGCGCCGTCAAGATCGCGTTCGATCTCCGAACTCCCGCCCGACAGACAGACTCGAGAAGCTGATGCCTCGCCCCGGACTCGTCCTCGACGTCGACTCGTCGACCCCGCCGATCGTGTTCCACCACGGCGAGGGCTTCGCGCTCGAGAAGCTGCCCGCCGGCCGCAGTCGGGTCATCTATCCGCCCGAACCCGTCGCGGGGCTGAAGGACACCGACGCCGCCATCCGCCACGCCCTCGAGCACCCGCTCGGCGACAGCCAGCCCCTGTCCTCGCTGCTGTTCTCGGGCATGAAGCTGACGATCTGCTTCGACGACATCTCGCTGCCGCTCCCACCGATGCGCAAGCCCGACGTCCGCCAGCGGATCATCGAGGCCGTCCTCGACACGGCAGCCGCCAACGGCGTCGACGACGTCGAGATCATCGCCGCCCTGGCCCTGCACCGCCGGATGACCGAGGACGAGCTGCGCCACGCCGTCGGCGACCGGGTCTACGACGCCTTCGCGCCCAGCGGCCGGCTGTACAACCACGACGCCGAGGACCCCGACGGAATGCTCGAGATCGGTACCACCGACAAGGGCGAGCTGGTCGAGATCAACAAGCGGGCCGCCACGTCGGACCTCATCGTGTACGTGAACATCAACCTCGTCTCCATGGACGGGGGCTGGAAGTCCACGGCCACCGGCCTGGCCGGCTACCGGTCGCTGCGCCACCACCACAACGTCCACACCATGCAGCACAGCCGGTCGTTCATGGACCGCCACGCCTCCGAGCTGCACCACAGCAACTGGCGCATGGGCAAGGTGCTGCGCGACGGCGGGGTCAAGGTGTTCCAGGTCGAGACGACGCTGAACAACGACACCTTCGGCACGTCCGCCCTCGACACGGCCAGCCCACTCTCCATGCTCCAGAAGCGGGAGTGGGAGTGGACGGCCAAGGACCGGGCCGCGTTCATGGCCGTCCAGGCCGGGCTGAAGCGGATGCCGGCCCGGGCGAAGCGGGCCGCGTTCCACTCCTGGAAGGCGCCCTACGCCGTCACCTCCGTGCAGGCCGGCGAGGTCGAGGCCGTCCACGAGCGGACGCTGGAGCACAACTTCGCCCAGCACATGGTGCCGGTCGAGGGCCAGACCGACGTGCTCACCATGGGGCTGCCCTACATCTCCCCCTACAACGTGAACTCGGTGATGAACCCGATTCTGGTCATGTGCCTGGGCCTCGGGTACTTCTTCAACATGTACAGGGGCCGCCCGGTGGTGCGGGAGGGCGGCGTGCTGATCATGCGCCACCCCACCCCGTGGGAGTTCCACCCGGTGCACCACCCGAGCTACATCGACTTCTTCGAGCAGGTGCTGTCCCAGACCACCGATCCGGTCGAGGTCGAGAAGTACGAGCAGGCCTTCGCCGAGGACGAGTGGTACCGCCACCTGTACCGCACGAGCTACGCCTACCACGGCGTCCACCCCTTCTACATGTGGTACTGGGGCAGCCACGCCCTCCAGCACCTCGGCAAGGTCGTCATCGTCGGCGGCGACCCGAAGGCCGTCCGCCGCCTCGGCTTCGCCCCCGCCTCCACGATGGCGGACGCCCTCGAGATCGCGTCCGACGTGGTGGGGCCCTCCCCCACCATCACCCACCTCCACAACCCCCCACTCCTGATGGCCGATGTCACGTGAGCCGAGCCCGATGAGCCTGTTGGACCGCCTGGGCGTGGAGGCGAGCAAGCTCGTGCCGGACCCCCGGCGCACGCTGCGCCAGCTGGCGTTCCCCCTCGTCGCGCCCACCACGCCCGAGGGCGTCGAGCCACGCGTGAAGGACCGGCGGACCGGCGCCGACTACGACACCGAGTGGGCCCGCACCTTCCGGGCCCGGTGGACCCGGACGGTCCTGCTCGAGGCCGTGCTGCGCCCCAC
>CAZCJT010000423.1:0-2961 GCA_964498565.1 uncultured Acidimicrobiaceae bacterium | reverse complement strand
CGACGTCGGGCGGGACGGTGCCGCGCATCGTGCCGATGAGCTGGCCGGCGAGGTGCGCCGACGCGTCGGCGATCCGCTCGTCGCCCACCTCGGCCGGCAGCTCGACGCTGTGCTTCTCCACGGTCGCGTCGGCGAGGACGGTGACCACCAGGGCGGCGCTCGGGGTGAGCCCGACGACCTGCACGGAGCGGATGGCGACGTCGGCGGCCGAGGGGGGCACGACCACGCCGGTCCAGGCGGTCAGGCCCGAGAGCAGCCGACTGGTGGACTCCAGCATCTCCTCGAGCTCGCCGTGCGCGGCGGCGAAGAACGCCCGCACCTGCTTGGCCTGCTCGCCCCGCAGGGCGCCTGGGGCGCCGATGGTGTCGACGAAGTAGCGGTAGCCCTTCTCGGTCGGGATGCGCCCCGCGCTGGTGTGGGGCTGGGCCAGGTAGCCCTCGTTCTCGAGCACGGCCATCTCGTTGCGCACGGTGGCCGAGCTGACGTCGACGCCCGGCACGTCGGAGATGCGCCCGGAGCCCACGGGCTGCGCGGTCTCGATGTACTCCTGCACGACGGCCCGCAGGATCGAGGCCTTCCGATCGTCGAGCACGTGGTCACCTCCCGGCACGGCAGCAGCGGTCCAGCTGGCACTCGATGCTACCGACTGCCAGCGGCTCAGCTGGCCTCCAAGGCCACCAGCTCTTCCTCGAGGTGGCGGAGCAGGCGCTGCATCGACGGGACCGTGCGCCGGCAGCCGAGGATGCCGAAGTCGAGGTTCCCGGCGTAGCTCGACGTGGTGATGTTGAGGGCCTGGCCGTCGACGAGCAGCGACATCGGGTACGAGCCCGACAGTCGGGCGCCGTTCCAGAACAGCTCCTGCTGGGGGCCCGGGACGTTGGAGATCACCACGTTGAACGGTGGCCGGATGACCTCTTCGGCGATCGGGATGCGGCCGAGCGGGCTCATGTTCAGCGCCAGCGGCGCCACGTTGAGGGCGCTGAGCGCCAGGATCTGCCCCGGCGTCAGCCCCTCCAGGCGGGACTTGCTCTGGCTGATCGACTGCTGGATGTGGTCCAGACGGGCGGCGGCCGAGTCGAGGTGGGTCCCGAGGGAGCAGAGGATGGCCCCGACCGCGTTGCCGGTGCGGTCGTCGGCACCGCGCGTCTTGAGCGACACGGGGACCATGGCGACGAGCGGCCGGTCGGGCAGGGCGCCCTGCTCGAGCAGGTAGGTGCGGAGGGCACCGGCGCTCATCGCCAGGACCATGTCGTTGAGCGTGGCGCCGTGAGGCGCGCCCGCGGCGCGGATCCGCTCGATCGACCAGGAGTCGGCCGCGAAGCGCCGGGCCCCGGTGATCGGCACGTTGAGCATGCTGCGCGGCGCCCGGAGCGGTGACGACAGGGCCTGGTCCCGGAAGCTCGACAGGAGGTGGCCGATGCCGTCGGTGGCGCCGGCGACGCCCTCGACCGAGCCGGTGACGGCGCCGCCGAGCCGGCGGAGGCCGTCGGCGAGCACGGCGGTCCAGGTGTCGTCGTCGGGGAGCTGGCGGGACGAGGGGGCCTCGGCCGGATCGGGCTCGTCGAAGATCGAGCCCTTCGGCCGGCGCTCCCAGGGCAGGGGCATTCCGGTCTCGTCCGGGTCCGGGCTCATCGAGGCCTCGAGCAGCCGCATCGCCGTCACGCCGTCGCACAGGGCGTGGTGGATCTTGGTGTAGAGCGCGAACCGGCCGTCGGCCAGGCCTTCGATGAGGTGCGCCTCCCACAGCGGGCGGTTCCGGTCGAGGAGCGATCCGTGCAGGCGCGACACCACGGTGAGCAGCTCGCGCACCCGGCCGGGCACCGGGAGGGCCGAGTGGCGGACGTGGTACTGGATGTCGAACTGGTCGTCGCGGGCCCACGAGTACCCCGCGAGGGCGGGGCGCTTCACCCGTCGCTGGAACAGGGAGCGGATGGGCGCCCCCGAGGAGATCGCCGACTGGTACAGCTCGTACAGGTATTGCTCGTCGGCCTCCTCCGGGGTCTCGAACAGCGACAGCCCGCCGACGTGGGCGGGCTTCTCCCGGGCCTCCATGAGGAGGAAGAGGAGGTCCTGGGGTGCGATCACGGCCATCAGGGCATCATTCCCTACCGGGCCGCCTCATACCTCCGCAGCGACTCCGCCCGCTCCTCGGCGTGGTCCACGACCGGCTCCGGGTAGCCCTCCGGGAGACCGCCCGGCGCCTCGCCCGGTCGGTGCACCCACCTCGCCGGGACGTCGGCCAGCTCGGGTACCCAGCGCCGGACGTAGGTGCCCTCGGGGTCGAAGCGCTCGCCCTGGGTCGTCGGGTTGAAGATGCGGAAGAAGGGGGCGGCGTCGGTCCCCGTGCCGGCGGTCCACTGCCAGCCGTGCTGGTTCGAGGCCAGGTCGCCGTCGACCAGGTGCCGCATGAACCAGCGGGCGCCGCGCTGCCAGTCGAGGTGGAGGTCCTTGACGAGGAAGCTGGCCGTGATCATGCGGACCCGGTTGTGCATCCACCCCTCGACCAGCAGCTGGCGCATGCCGGCGTCGACGATGGGGTACCCGGTGCGACCCTGAGCCCAGGCCTCGAACAGCTCGTCGGCGTCCGGGCCCTCCTCCCACGGCATCGAGCCCACCACCTCGTCCATCGAGTCGCGGGCCGACTCGGGCCGGTGGAACAGGACGTCGGCGTAGAACTCCCGCCAGCAGAGCTCCGTGGCGAACGTCTGCTCCGCTCGCGAGCCGCCGAGCCGATCGAGGACCTGGCGGGGGTGGATCGTCCCCCACTTGAGGTCGGGCGACAGGCGCGACGTGGCGTCCGCCCCCGGCGCGTCGCGGGCCTCGTCGTAGTCCTGGACGCCGGAACGGAGGAACCGGTCGAGCCGCGCTCGGGCGGCGACCTCGCCGGCGGTGGGCAGGTCGACGCCGGGCATGGCGGACGGTGTCGGGATCGGCTCCCCCGCCACCCTGCGCCACGCGATG
>CAZCJT010000422.1:0-2968 GCA_964498565.1 uncultured Acidimicrobiaceae bacterium | reverse complement strand
GCGAAGAACGCCCCGAGGTCGTAGCCGGCGCGGTGGGCGTCGGGGCCGGTGCGGCCGAAGCCGGACACCTGCGCGTACACGAGCCGGTCGTGCGCCCCGAGCAGGACCTCCGGGCCGAAGCCGAGCCGCTCGACGGCATCGGGCCGCAGGTTGGTGAGGAAGACGTCGGCGGTGGCGACCAGGTCGTGGAGGTCGATGCGGCCCTGCTCGCTGCGCAGGTCGAGGACCACGGAGCGCTTGCCCCGGTTGTCCAGGTCGAAGGGCGGCGACTGGGGCTCGCCGTGCCCGGACAGGACGGCGAACAGCCGGCGCATCGGATCGCCCTCCGGGGCCTCCACCTTGATGACGTCCGCACCCCAGTCGGCCAGCAGGCCGCCGGCACCGGGGCCGGCGACCCACGCCCCCAGCTCGACGACGCGGATCCCCTCGAGAACGGTCATGGCCGCATCCTGCCCCGGATGGCGAGTGCCCGGGCGAACGGCTGGCTGCGATGATGGGTCGATGGCCTCGACCGACCCGACCGAGCTGCCCGCGGACCACGAGCTCGGGTCGTTCTCCGACACGCCGCCGTGGACGATCGACCGCGACCAGCTCACGTGGCTGCCGCCGCTGGCCACGGTCCGACAAGGCGTGCGGGCCGAGCTCCCCCGTCTCACCCGGGCCGGCCTGATCCCTCCGGGCCGCCGAGTGACCACCGTGGCCCGACATCTCGGATGGGGCGTGGGGCGCTGGTACCTGGGCAAGCGCCGGCAGGGCGGTGCGGCGTCACGCGCCGACCTGTCGCGGCGGCTGCGGATCGCCGCCGAGGCGCTCGGGCCCACCTACATCAAGCTGGCCCAGATCATCTCCAGCGGCGAGGGGCTGTTCCCGGAGGAGCTCGTCGCCGAGACCAAGAAGTGCCGAGACCAGGTGCCGCCGGAGACGTGGAACGACATCCGGGCCGTGGTCGAGGCCGAGCTGGGCAGACCGATCCACGAGGTCTTCGACCGCTTCGACACCACGCCGCTGGCCGCCGCGTCCATCGCCCAGGTCCACCGGGCCACCCTGAAGACGGGCGAGGACGTCGTCGTCAAGGTGCAGCGCCCGTCGGTCGCGAGCCGGGTCAAGGAGGACCTGCGGGTCATGGCATGGCTGGCCCCGAAGATGATCGGTCGCATCCCGGTCGCCGCGCTGGCCAACCCGCCCGCCCTCGTCGAGCTGTTCGCCGAGACGATCAGCGAGGAGCTGGACTTCCGCCTCGAGGCGGAGAACATGCTCGACGTCGCCGCCAGCTTCGCCCAGCTGGGCCAGCGCGACTACGTGATCCCCCGCCCCCACCCCGAGCTGGTGACGCCCCGGGTGCTGGTCATGGAGCGGCTCGACGGCTTCAAGTTCGACGACGTCGCCGGCATGAAGGACGCCGGTGTGGACACCGAGAAGGTGGTGCGCACCGGGATGATCGGCTTCATGGAGGGTGCGCTGATCCACGGCATCTTCCACGGCGACCTCCATGGCGGGAACCTCTTCGTCATGGCTGACGGACGCACGGCGCTCCTCGACTTCGGCATCACCGGCCGCCTCGACGACTTCAAGCGCAGCGCGTTCCTCCGACTGCTGATGTCGGGCACCTCGAACGATCCCGTCGGTCAGCTCGCCGCCTTCCGCGACCTCGGCGCCCTGCCGGCCGACACCGACCTGGACGCGGTGGCCCGCGACCTCGGCCTCGACACCCCCGAGGTGTTCGACCCGACCAAGGTCGACGGCGACGTGCTGGTGGCGGAGATCCAGCGGATCATCAAGGCGCTGCTCGGCTACGGGGCCAAGATCCCCAAGGAGCTGATGCTGTTCACCAAGAACCTGATGTTCGTGGACGGCGCCATCGCCACCCTGGCGCCCGACCTCGACATCCTCGAGGAGATCACCCACATCACCATGTACTTCGCCACCACCCACGGCGAGAAGATCGCAGCCGAGATGGGGATGGCGCCCGGTTCGTGGGAGCTCGACATCGAGGGCGTGAAGGCCGGCTTCGGCATCTCCGACGACGTCGACCGCCTCACCTACCGAGACCTGCAGCAGCGGCGGGAGACGATCCGCAAGCGCCTCGAGGGCCGGAGCCTCGACTAGCCGTGGCGGGTCCTCGGCTCGTCGAGGTCGCACCCGGCGTCCTCGTCGCGACCAGCCGGTTCATGGCCACCAACACCACGGTGGTGGCGGCCGGCCGCCGCGCGCTCGTCATCGACCCCGGCGTGCACCTCGACGAGCTGGAGTCGCTCGCCGTCGAGGTGCTCGGTCGCCGCCTCGACCCGGTCGGCGGCTTCGCGACCCACGCCCACTGGGACCACGTGCTCTGGCACCCCCACCTCGGCGAGGTGCCGCGGTGGGCGTCGGCGGCCACGGTGCACGACGCGGTCGTCCACCTCCACGACAACGTCGACCAGGCCGAAGCGGTGGTGGAGCTGGCCGACGAGCGGCCCGGTCTGGGGCTGACACCGGTCGCCGATGCACTCCCGTGGGAGGGACCGGAAGCCGTGCTCGTGACCCACGACGCGCACGCCTGCGGCCACAGCGCCCTTCACCTCCCCGAGCTCGGCGTGCTGGTCGCCGGCGACATGGGCAGCGACATCGAGGTCCCGCTGCTCACCCACGGCGTGCCGGGTCCCCAGGCCCTGATCGCCCACCACGAGGCGCTGGACCGCCTGGCCGCCCTCGACCGGGTGGACGTGGTCGTCACCGGGCACGGCCACGTGTGCGACGGCGTCATGTGGCGGCGGCGCCTCGACGCCGACCGGCGGTACCTCGACGACATCGCCGTCGGGCGGCCGACGGACGACACGCGGCTCGTCGAACCCTGGCTGGTCGACGCCGACGCCGGGATGCGCTCCTCGCTCACGAAGCCGGCCTGGCGCCAGTGGGTGCGCACGCTCGAGCCCCCGACGGGCAGTCAGACCGCCGCGGTGCGCGACGGCCTGGCCGCCTTCCTCGGGAC
>CAZCJT010000421.1:0-2973 GCA_964498565.1 uncultured Acidimicrobiaceae bacterium | reverse complement strand
GGTTGATCCTCGGCGTCGCCGGCGCCGACCCCGCGCCCGCGGTGGTCCGGGTCGCTGGGCTCGCCGGCCTGGTCGCCGGGGCCATCTCGATGGCGGCGGGCGAGTACAACTCGATGCGGGTCCAAGCCGAGCTGTTCGAGCGCGAGGTCACCCTCGAGCGCATCGAGATCCGCCGCAACCCCCACGTGGAGACCGCCGAGCTCGACCAGCTGTACCAGTCGCGAGGCGTCGCACCCGCGGCGGCTCGCGCCCTGGCCGAGTCGGTCATGGCCGACGAGGACCTCGCCGTGCGGACCCACGCCCGCGAGGAGCTGGGCATCGATCCCGACGAGCTCGGGTCGCCGGCCGGCGCCGCCGCCTCGTCGTTCGCCGCGTTCTGCGCCGGCGCCGTGATCCCGCTCGTGCCGTGGTTCATCACGTCCGGCGCGGCCGCCACCATCGCCTCGCTCGTGGCCGCTCTCCTGGCCTCGATCGTGATCGGGGCCGTCATCGCCCGCTTCACCGAGCGGCCGGCGTGGCGGGTCCGCCAGCTGGCCTTCACCGCCGTCCCCGCCGCCCTCACCTACACGATCGGCACCGTGGTCGGCGTCAACGTTTGAGTGTCGCCTTCGGCGACTTCGAGTTGCTCGGCTGCGCCTCACAACTCGCGTGGGTCAGTATCGGCGGATGTCTCCGACGAAGGCGCGGTTGGTGGAGTGCACCGTGAAGCCGAGCGCTTCGTACAGCTTCACCGCCGGGGCGTTGTCGGCGTCGACGTAGAGCATGCCCGTGTCGGTCCGGTGGCCGAGGTGGGCCAGACCCGCCACCGTGAGGGCCCGGCCCAGCCCCTGCCCGGCGAAGTCGGGGTGCACGGCGATCACGTAGATCTCGCCCACCGGTGGCTCCTCGTGGAGCTTGGTCCAGCAGAACCCGGCCAGGCGACCGTCGCGCTCGTGCAGCAGGAAGCCCTGGGGGTCGAACCACGGCTCCTCCTCCCGCTGGCGGACGTCGTCGAGCGTCCACCCACCCTGCTCGGGGTGCCAGGCGAAGGCAGCGTTGTTGACCTCCAGCCACGCCTCCTCGTCCTGCCCGGGCACGAAGGGCCGCGTGACGAGGTCGGTGGTCTCGGGGAGCGGCAGCTCGACCCGCATCTGCCACAGGTCTCGACCTGGCGCGAGGCCGACCAGGTTCGCGATGCGGGTGTGGGCCTCGGTGGGCTCGTACACCCAGTAGTGCACGTGGCCGCCACCCGCCTCGGCGATGAGGTCGACGGCGGCACCGAGCAGGCGGGGGGCGATGATGAGGGCGTCGTAGCGGTGGTGGGGATCGATGACGAGGTCGATGGCCCAGGACTGCTCGCCCCGGGTCACCTGGGAGTAGGCCACCAGGTGGTCGTGGCCCTCTTCGGTGAGGACGAGCCCGGCGAACTCCGAGCGGCCGCCGTGGGCGGCGTCGACCCAGCGGTGCTCGTCCATGGGGCGGTGGCCGTCGGCCCGGTACACCCGGTCGATCAGGTGCTCCACCTCTCGGACGTCGACGTCGTCGAGGCGGCGCTTGATCTGGAGCTCGGCCATGGGCGGCCGAGGCTACCGACGACCGTCGGTAGCCTCCGATCCATGGCGACCCGCGTGCTGAACCCCCCGCCCCCGCCGGGTCGACGCCGCCCCCGGACGCCGACGGGACGGGCCCGGCTCGCCCACGAGATCCTGGCCGAGACCTATCCGGGCACCGCCGTGGACCTGTGCGAGCTCGACCACCGCGACCCCTTCGAGCTGCTGGTGGCCACGATCCTGTCGGCCCAGTGCACCGACGAGCGGGTGAACATGACCACCCCCGAGGTGTTCGCCCGGTGGCCCGACGCCCCGGCGCTCGCGGGTGCCGATCCCCAGGAGCTTGAGGAGGTCATCCACCCCACCGGGTTCTTCCGCCAGAAGGCCAAGTCGCTGCTCGGCATGGCGGCCCGCCTGCTCGAGCACCACGGCGGCGAGGTGCCCCACCGCATCGAGGACCTGGTCGCCCTGCCGGGCGTCGGCCGCAAGACCGCCAACGTCATCCGCTCGGTCGCCCTGGGCGAGCCGGGCCTGCCGGTCGACACCCACGTCGGCCGACTCGCCATCCGTCTCGGCCTCACCGAGGACACCGATCCGGTCCGGGTCGAGCACGAGCTCGGCGCCATGGTGCCGGCGGCCGACCGAGGCCTGCTCAGCCTGCGGCTCATCCTCCACGGCCGCCGCACCTGCACCGCCCGCCGCCCAGCGTGCCCAGACTGCTCCCTCGCGTGGTTCTGCCCCTCCTTCGGCATCGCAGATCTCCCGACGTCGCCGCACAAGCCGAAAAAAACCTCGACGCGGTCGGCATAGTCCCTCTGGATCATGTAGCGTCGTTCGCAGTCCAGGTTCCCGCCACCTGGAACTGACGCGTCGCACGGGATCCGCCGCCCGGCGACGCCAGCGACGGCGCCCACTCCCACCCGGGCGCCGTCGCCGCGTCAAGGGGCCGAGCACATGTGCTCGGCCCCTGACCCGCGGCCGGCCGCAGGCGAGGTCGCCGACGGCGACGCTCAGATGCTGCTGCGGAGGCGGTCGAGGCGACGGACCGCGTTGCGCAACGACCGCTCCACCTCGAACAGCCCGGGGGAGATCGGGTCGTCGGGGTCGCTGTCCCGCCGGTCGGCGATGGCGGCGACGCGCTGGCTCAGCTCCTCGAGGGTGCCCTGGATGGAGGAGAGCTCTGCGGCGTCGGTGCTCATCCGCGCCTGTCTACCCACTTCGGCCTCGAAAGGGGCCACCGGTAGCCTGCGCCGGGTGACCGGCCCCCTCACGACGCTCGACCTGCGCGGCACCGACACGTCGGACCCCCACGCGCTCCGGTCGCTGCTACCGCGGCCGAAGGCCGCCGAGGAGCCGCCGATCGAGCAGGTCCGGGCGGTCATCGACGAGGTCCGCGCCGGCGGCGACGCCGCTCTCCGGTCGCTCACCCAGCGCTTCGACGGCG
>CAZCJT010000420.1:0-2974 GCA_964498565.1 uncultured Acidimicrobiaceae bacterium | reverse complement strand
AGTAGAAGTAGTCGTGGGGCCCGAGGTGCTCCGCCGAGATCCCGGCGGGCAACAGGCCGCGCAGGGCCGGGTCGTCGCGCCGCTTGCCCCGGCGCTTGCGATCGATCCACTGGACGCCGCCGGCGACCGCCGGGGCGACCTCGTCCAGCAGGGACCGGTCGTGGGTGAGGTCCCAGTGGTGGGCCAGGGCCCACAGCGCCGCACCGTTGGCATCCCACTCGAGCCGCTGGGAGAAGAAGAACCCGTCGGACTGCTGCCGGCCGGGGAAGCTGGCCAGCACCTCGCGCGCCTCGGCGTGGAAGCCGTAGCGATCGAG
Organism: uncultured Acidimicrobiaceae bacterium; assembly: GCA_964498565.1. GTDB lineage: Bacteria > Actinomycetota > Acidimicrobiia > Acidimicrobiales > Salinilacustritrichaceae > Salinilacustrithrix. The sequence continues at coordinate 2,658 of CAZCJT010000420.1, read as the reverse complement.
GGCGGCGAGCAGGTACGCCGCGTCCCGGAACCAGAACCGGTTGTAGGTGCGCGGCCCGGGCGTGACGTCGGCGCCGTCGTGGAACAGCAGCAGGAAGCGCCGGTTGGCATCGACGGCCGACTGGAGCCGGTCGTCGGGCAGCACCAGCCGCATGCCCCGGTCGGTGTGCACCTTCCAGCCGTTGGCCACCTGGTCGGCCGTGGGCACGGCGTGGGGAAAGCGGGGCGCGTTGCGCACCCGCTTGCGGGCCCGACCCTCGAGTCGGGTCCGGGACTCCGGCGTCAGCGGCAGAGCGACCCGCAGCGTCTGGCGGTGCGGCAGCGGGTACACGAAGGCGGCCTGGGCCATGCCCGCCTCGTCCCGCAGGTCCTTCGGGAACGTGGTCTCGGTCTCCCCGGCGAACACCTTCGTGGCGCAGTCGCCGTCGTGGAACGTCGACGCCGCCACCGCGTTGGGGGGCTTCGGCAGCAGCATCGCCACGCGCCCGTCGACGGTGACGGTGGTGTCGTGCAGGCCGATGCGCTCGATGACGGCCAGGCCCTCGGCGTTGTACGGCCGCACCGCCAGCGCCAGCGCCACCGGGACGGCCGAGTCGTTCTCGATCTCGACGATCACGAGCTCCTCGCCGCCATCGGCGGCCGTGGCCTGGATGACGTAGGCCCGGTGCACGATGTCTCCGCCCGGGACCCGCATGCGGGTCTCCACGACGGGCGAGTCGCCCAGCAGAGACTGGCGCACGTTCGCCTCGGCGGACGGCACGTGCCAGCGGTCCTCGGCGCCGATCCACCAGTCGAGGGACCAGGCGTCGTGCCATGGCGACACCAGCCCGCGGGGGTCGACGACGGCGGCCCGTGCGGAGCCCCGGTTGCCGACCATCGTCCAGTTGCGGCTGGTGACGTTGGAGAGGAACGGCAGGTGGCCGCGAGGGACGAACGCCGGCGACGACGGATCGATCTGGCGCCGCAGCCAGTACGGCCACACCCAGTCGGTGCCGGTCTGGCTGGCGGCCCGCGTGCGCAGGGCCCGGAAGACGGTGCGGGCGCCGATGGGCAGCATCTCGCCCGGCGCCTGGATCTCCAGGTGCTCGCCGAGGCGCTGGAAGGTCGACAGGTGGCGGATCGTGTCGTCGTCGATGCGGAGCCGTCCGAGCAGGCGCCGCACCATCCAGGTGCGGACGCTCACCGGTCTGCGATGCCGTGCAGCTCGCGGCGGCTGGCCCGGTGCAGCAGGCGGGCGTACACCTCGGGGACGCTGGCGCCCTCGTGGCACACGGCGACCACCTGGTCGGTGATCGGGGCCTCGACGCCGGCCTCCTGCGCCATGGTCTGCACCGCCTTGCAGCTCTTCACGCCCTCGGCGACCTGGTTCATGTCGGCGATGACCTCGTCGATGGTCATGCCCTCGCCCAGCTTCTGGCCGACCGTGCGGTTGCGCGACTGGGGTGAGATGCAGGTGGCGATCAGATCCCCCATGCCGGCCAGGCCGGCGAACGTCATGGGTGAGCCGCCGTAGGCGACGCCGATGCGGGTGATCTCGGCCAGGCCGCGGGTGATCAGCGCGGCGCGGGTGTTGTCGCCGGTGCCCATGCCGTCGGCCATGCCGGCGGCGATGGCGATGACGTTCTTGAGCACGCCGCCCAGCTCGCAGCCGATGAGGTCGTCGTTCGTGTACACCCGGAACGCCTCGCTGGCGAACAGCTCCTGGAGCGCCATGGCCACGGCGTCGTCCTGCATGGCCAGCACCGACGCGGTGGCCGCCCCGTCCATGATCTCCTTGGCCAGGTTGGGCCCGGTGAGCACGCCGACGGGGTGCCCGGGGAGCTCGTCGTGCACGATCTCGGTCATCCGCAGGCCGGTGTCGAGCTCGAGTCCCTTGGTCAGGCTGACCACCGGCACCCAGGGACGGATGTGGGGCCCGGCGTCGCGCAAGGTCTGGCGGAAGGCGTGGGACGGCGTGCCCATGACGACCATGTCGGCCGAGCAGAGGGCCTCGCCCAGGTCGGCGGTGGCCACGAGCGAGGGGTGCAGGTCGTGGTCGGGCAGGTAGCGCCGGTTGCGGTGCACCCCGTTGATGTCGGCGACCGTCTCCTCCGAGCGGGCCCACAGCGTGGTCGGCGCCTTCTGGGCGCAGAGGTGGGCGACCGTGGTCCCCCACGATCCGCCGCCGAGGACGGCGACGTTGATCGACGACATGGTCGGCACCCTAGTGACGACGTTCCCGGCCGACCCGAGCGACGACGGCCGTCCGTACACTGCGCCGTGCATGGCCGCACCCCCCATCGCCGTCGTGGTCCCGGTCAAGGACTTCACCCGGGCCAAGGTGCGCCTGGCCGAGCACCTCGACGGCGCGGCCCGGGCCACGCTCGCCCGGGACATGGCCGACATCGTCCTCGCTGCGGCTGTCCCCCTGCCGGTCTCGGTCGTGTGCGACGACGTGCACGTCCGGACGTGGGCCGAGTCGGTCGGCGCCGACGTGATCTGGACGCCCGGCCTGGGGCTCAACGGCGCCGTGCAGGCCGGGGTCGCCGAGCTGGCCGACCGCGGCGTGGAGACGGTGGTGGTGGCCCACTCCGACCTGCCGCTGGCCACCTCGCTGGCGTGGGTGGCCAGCACCGCAGGCGTCACGTTGGTTCCCGACCGCCGCCTCGACGGCACCAAC
>CAZCJT010000419.1:0-3001 GCA_964498565.1 uncultured Acidimicrobiaceae bacterium | reverse complement strand
GGGTCGGCGACGCCGGCGACCGGGTGGGTACGCGAGGCGCGGGTCGGGAGCACGTCGACGTTGCGCTCGGGCGACGACGTGCGCAGGAACGGCACCGGTGTCTTGGCCGCCCACCGCCACCGGGCCCACCGGGCCAGGTCGACCAGCTCGGCCGTCGGGCCGTGACCGGACAGCTTGGTGACCGGCTTGAGCGCGACGCCGGTCGGCGGGTCGACACCGACCTCGGTGACCCAGGCCCCCACCCGCCGCGGTCCCAGCGCGATCCGCACCCGGGTGCCCACCTGCACCCGGTGGGCCCATGCCTCGGGCACGACGTAGTCGAAGGACTTGAGGATCCCGGTCTGGTCGGGCAGGACGCGCACCACCGTGCCCGCCGGTGCCGGCGCAGCCTCGGGTGGCGGCGACGGCTCGTCGTCGCCGAAGAGGGTGGGTTCGTCGGTGCTCAGATGCCGAGCGCCGACTTCACGTCGCCGACGCGGTCGGTGCGCTCCCACGGGAACTCGCCCTCGGCGCCGGTGCGGCCGAAGTGCCCGTAGGCCGCCGTCTTGCGGTAGATCGGCCGCCGGAGGTCGAGGTCGCGCAGGATGGCGCCGGGGCGGAGGTCGAAGACGTCGCGGACGACCTGCTCGAGCCGCCCGGGGTCGACGTTCTCGGTGCCGAAGGTCTCGACCATGATCGACATCGGGTGGGCGACGCCGATGGCGTAGGCCACCTGCACCTCGCACCGGGAGGCCACGCCGGCGGCCACCAGGTTCTTGGCGACCCAGCGGGTGGCGTAGGCCGCGGAGCGGTCGACCTTGGAGGGGTCCTTGCCGGAGAAGGCGCCGCCGCCGTGGCGGGCCCAGCCGCCGTAGGTGTCGACGATGATCTTGCGACCCGTGAGGCCGCAGTCGGCGTGCGGGCCGCCCAGCTCGAACTTGCCGGTGGGGTTGACGAGGACCCGGAAGTCGTCGTCGGCGAAGACCTCGGGCAGCGTGGGGCGGATCACGTGCTCGATCAGGTCGGGCTTGATGAGGGTCTCGGCGTCGTGGCCGGGGGCGTGCTGGGTGGAGATCAGCACGGTGTCGAGCGAGACGGGCCGGCCGTCGCGGTAGTCGATGGTGACCTGGGTCTTCGAGTCCGGGCGCAGGTACGGGAGGATCCCCGCCTTGCGGACCTCGGCCAGGCGCTCGGCGAGCCGGTGCGCGAGATGGATCGGCGTGGGCATCATCGCGTCGTTCTCGTCGCACGCGTAGCCGAACATCATCCCCTGGTCGCCGGCGCCCTGGTCGTCGATCTCGTCGTCGCGCTCGCCGATGCGGGTCTCGAAGGCCTTGTCGACGCCCTGGGCGATGTCGGGGCTCTGCGGGTCGATGGTGGTCATCACGCCGCACGTGTTGCCGTCGAAGCCCATGGACTCGCGGTCGTAGCCGATGGCGTTGATCGTCTTGCGCACGATGTCGGGGATCTCGACGTAGGCGCTGGTGGTGATCTCGCCCGACACGATGGCCATGCCGGTGGTGACCATGGTCTCGCAGGCGACGCGGGCCATGGGGTCCTCGGCGAGGATCGCATCGAGGATGGCGTCGGAGATCTGGTCGGCCATCTTGTCGGGATGGCCCTCCGAGACCGACTCGGAGGTGAAGGTGAAGTTGGCGGTCATGGCGTGCTCCCTGGACTCGGGCTGCGGAGAGTGGTGACGGCGTCGAGCACCGCCCTGGCGATCTGGCGCTTGTCGGCCTTGGGGACCTCGACGGCACCGGCGGCGGACACGATCACGACCTCGTTGGTGTCGTGCTCGAAACCGGCGCCCGGGGCTGAGACGTCGTTGGCGACGATGAGGTCGGCGCCCTTGGCCGACAGCTTCGAGCGAGCGTTGGCCCGCACGTCGTCGGTCTCGGCGGCGAAGCCCACGAGGGTCTGGCCGGCGGGCTTGTGGGCGCCGAGGGCGGCGAGGATGTCGACGGTGGGCTCGAGGACCACCTGGGGGGTCCCACCCGCCTTCTTGATCTTGCGGTCGGCCACCACGACGGGGCGGAAGTCGGCGACCGCGGCGGCCATGACGACCACGTCGGACGACGACGAGCGGGCGGCCACCTCGGCGTGCATCTCGGCGGCGGTGTCGACCCGGACGACCTCGACCGACGGGTGCGCCGGCCGGTCGACCGTGGTGACGAGCGTGACCCGGGCGCCACGAGCGGCAGCTTCGTCGGCGATGGCGATGCCCTGCTTGCCCGACGACCGGTTGCCGATGAAGCGCACCGGGTCGATGGGCTCCCGGGTGCCACCGGCGGTGACGAGCACGGACACGCCGGCGAGGTCCCGGGCCGGGGCACCGGTGGACAGGACTTTCTCGACCGCTTCGACGATGGTGGCCGGATCGGCGAGGCGACCGGCGCCGGAGTCGCCGCCGGCGAGGCGGCCCTCCTCGGGCGGCACGATGTGGACGCCGCGGGTGGCGAGCACGTCCAGGTTCTCCCGGACCGCCGGGTGCTCCCACATCTCGGTGTGCATGGCCGGGGCCAGCAGCACGGGGGCCGTGGTGGCGATGAGCGTGGCCGACAGCAGGTCGGCCGAGCGCCCGGTGCGCAGGTCGGAGATCACCCGCGCCGTGGCCGGGGCCACCAGCACGAGGTCGGCGGTCTGGCCCAGGCGCGTGTGGGTGATCGGGCTGCCGTCGGCGCCGTGGTCGACCTCCCACAACGACGTCCGGACGGACTCGGAGGCCAGGGTCGACAGCGTGGTCTCGCCCACGAAGTGCCGGGCTCCCTCGGTCATGATCGGTGTGACGTGGGCGCCGGCGTCGACCAGGCGGCGGCAGACCTCGACGGCCTTGTAGGCCGCGATCCCGCCGGTCACCCCGAGGACGATGCGCTTCCCGGCGAGCATGGCGGGCCGCGACGGTGTGCGGCCTACTCCTGGGACTCGGCGGCGGCGATGCGGGCGGCGGCCTCGGCGGCCTCGGACTCGCGTCGGGCGGCGGGCTCCTCGCCGGAGACGGGGACGATCTTGTCGGCGGCGA
>CAZCJT010000418.1:0-3003 GCA_964498565.1 uncultured Acidimicrobiaceae bacterium | reverse complement strand
GTGCCGGCGACCCCGAGCACCTCACCCTCGGTGCGGTGCGTGCGCTCAACGCTGCCGATGCGGTGTTCCTCGTGGACAAGGGCAGGGTGGCTGAGGACCTGCGAGCCCACCGCCGCGCGCTGCTCGACGAGGTCATCGAGCGCTCGCCCGGCCCTCGGGTCGCCGAGCGCACCCTCACTGCGGTGCGCGACCGCGACCGCTCCCGCTACGACGCCGGCGTCGAGGCGTGGCGTGCCGAGCGGCTGGAGGCCTACCGCGAGCTGGTCGCCGGCCTCGGACCCGCGGAGACCGGGGCGTTCCTGGTGTGGGGCGACCCGACGCTGTACGACGGGACGCTCGCCATCCTCGACGAGATCCGCGGCGACATCGGCTTCGAGGTCGCCGTCGTCCCCGGCATCAGCAGCGTGTCCGCGCTCGCCGCCCGTCACGGCGTCGCCCTCAACCGCATCGCCGAGGCGGTGCAGCTCACCACCGGTCGCCGCCTCGTCGACGAGGGCATGCCCGCCGGCGTGGACAACGTCGTGGTCCTCCTCGATGCCCACGAGGCGTGGCGGACCCTGGACGACGACCTGGAGATCTGGTGGGGTGCATTCGTCGGCATGGAACGGGAGGTGCTCGTGTCGGGGCGGCTGGGCGACGTCCGGGACGAGATCGCGACCCGACGCGACGCGGCCCAGCAGGAGGCCGGCTGGATGTTCGACACCTACCTCCTCCGCCGGGTGGAGGACCGCCGGTGAAGGTGCTGCTCCTCGCCGGGACGGCCGAGGCGCGAGCGCTGTCGCACGCGCTGGACGCCCTCGTCGACGTGGACGTGGTCGTGTCGCTCGCCGGTCGCACGTCGGCTGCTGCGGACCACGGTGGCAGCCTCCGGGTGGGCGGGTTCGGGGGAGCGGAAGGGCTCGAGGCGTACCTCGTGCACGAGCGCTTCGACGCGGTCGTGGACGCAACCCACCCGTTCGCCGAGCGCATGTCCGCGCACGTCGCACGTGCCGTGCGTCGCGCCGGAACGCCTCTCGTGCGGTTCGAGCGTCCGCCATGGCGAGCTCGGGTCGGTGACCGCTGGACGGAGGTGGCAGACGTCGATGCGTCGGCACGAGCGGTGGTGGCGCTGGGCGCCACTCGGGTGTTGCTCACGATCGGTCGGACGGGACTGGATGCCTTCCGCTCCCTCGATCACGTCCACTTCGTCGTCCGGTCCATCGAGACCGTCGACCAGCAGCAACTCGCGAACCTTTCCAGCATCCGGGCCCGAGGGCCATTCACCGTCGCCGACGAAGTCGCCCTCCTCGAGCGCCACGCCATCGACGCCGTCGTCACCAAGAACTCCGGGGGCGACGACGCCAAGCTCGTCGCCGCCCGCACCCTGCACATCCCGGTCGTCATGATCGAACGTCCACGCGGCGCAGATTGCAGCAGGGTCGACAACCTCGAAGACGTGTTGCGCTGGCTGAGCTCCGCCGACGACCAGCGCGACCCGCATCGTCCCTCGTAGGGCTTCACGAGGTCGGCAGGCACGGTCCATCCGGGATCGCGTCTGCGACGCATGCGACGGCCTGCAAGGACGTAAGAGCGTCCCTGAACGCTCTGCTTTGCGGCGGAGTTCGGCGTGCCCACCAACGCCGGGTAGGTGGGACGATCCAGGCGGCCCGGCTGTCTCAGAAGATCGCCGGCGAACGTCCCCGAATACGCGCTGCTACGCGGCACCGGCGTCGCCCTGCACCAGGTCGCTATTGCGGCGCTCCCTCGCCTTTCTGAGTTCGTCACCGAAGGACCGAGCGATTGCTTGGTCCAGCTCGGGAAGGAGGTGCCCGTAGCGGTCCAGTGTGACCCGAATCGAGGAGTGGCCCATGCGCGTTTGGATTGCCTTCGGATGGGCGCCGGCGGCGATGGCGAGCGCCACAGACGTGTGGCGCAGGTCGTGAAACCGACAGGACAGACCGACCGCTCGGCGCGCCGGCCCGAAGTGGTTGCTGAGGAACGACGAGGAGATCAGCGGCGTGCCGCGACTGCTGGTGAAGACCAACCCATCCGGGCCGTCACCGGCGTACTGGGCGACATGGTCCGACATCAGCTCGACCAGGGCGGGCGACAGCGAGATGGAACGCACAGAGGCCGTCGTCTTGGGTTCCTTGCGCAGCCACTCCCCTGCTCCGAGGCGCAGGAGCTGCTCGGTCACCCGGACGCGCCCGGTGCGTAGGTCGAGGTTGCGGCGGCGCAGGCCGATCAGTTCGCTCCAGCGCATGCCGGTCTCGACGGCGAAGAGGATGAGGGCCCGGAACCGTGGGGTGTGCGTGTCCGCCAGTTCGATGACCTCGTCCCAGTTGAGGAAGGTCATCTCGACGGCCGGCACCCGAGGTGCTTCCACTCGGTCGCAGGGGTTGATGAGGAGTTTCTCCTTGTCGACGGCCACCTGGAGCATGCGGCGCAGGGTTCGGTAGTGGCGAAGCACCGAGCTGGGGGCGATGCCGGCGTCGAGTTCGTCGTTGAGCCAGTTCTCGACCTCGTCGGCGGGGAGCTGGCCGATGCGGTAGTGGCCGAAGCGGGGGACGATGTACTTGGCGAGGTCCCTTCGGTAGGTGTCCTGGCTGGTGCGCTCGAGTCGACGGCACAGCGACAGGAACGTCTCGGACCATTCGGCGACGGAGATGCGCGCGCCGGCCGGGTCGAGCCATTGCCCTCGGGCGAGGTCGGCTTCGACCTCGACGAGGAACCGGTCGGCGTCGGCCTTGCGGGTGAAGGTCCGACTCCGTTGTCGGTTCGCCGGGTCCCGGTACTTGACGCGGTAACGGCCGTTGCGGCGTTCGATGGATGCCATGGGTTGCCTCCTGGGAACAATGGGGGAACACGACAGCGCGTATTCCCGGGTTTTGGAGGTCAACCTGGGTTCATCACGGACACTGCGTCGGTCGACGAGAAACAGTGCCTGACCTGGGACTTTACCAGGTCCATGTGATGGAGGCAGCGGCGGGAATCGAACCCGCGTACAGGGATTTGCAGTCCCTT
>CAZCJT010000417.1:0-3004 GCA_964498565.1 uncultured Acidimicrobiaceae bacterium | reverse complement strand
ATGGCACACAAGTGGTTCGAGAGCGTCGAGATCGCCCGGCAGCGGGCCGAGAAGATCCTGCCCCGCTCCGTGTTCGGCGCCCTCAAGGCCGGTTCCGAGGCCGGTCACACCCTGACCGACAACACCGCGGCGTTCTCCGAGCTCGGCTTCGTGCCCACCGTGGCCGACAAGCCCGCCCAACGGGACCTGTCCACCCGGATCATGGGCCAAGACCTGTCCATGCCCGTCCTCATCTCCCCCACCGGCGTGCAGATGGTCCACCCCGAAGCCGAGATCGGCATCGCCCGCGCCGCAGCCAACCGGGGCACCGCCCTGGGCCTGTCCAACTTCGGGTCCACACCCATGGAACACGTCATGGCCGAGAACCCCAAGACGTTCTTCCAGATCTACTGGTGCGGCACCCGCGACCAGATGACCGCCCGCCTCGACCGGGCCAAACGAGCCGGCATCCCCGGCCTCATCGTCACCCTCGACTGGTCCTTCTCCCACGGCCGCGACTGGGGCAGCCCCAGCATCCCCGAACAACTCGACCTCAAGACCTCCCTCAAACACTCCCCCGAGCTGCTCACCCGCCCCCGCTACGCCTGGCGCTACGCCCGCTACACCCTCCAACACCGCGCCCTGCCCGACCTCCACGTCCCCAACATGGTCCCCGACGGCGAGCAGGCCCCCGGGTTCTTCGAGGCCTACGGCCAATGGATGGGCACCCCACCCCCCAGCTGGGACGACCTGGCCTGGCTGCGCGACCAATGGGACGGACCCTTCATGCTCAAAGGCATCATGCGCGTCTCCGACGCCCGCAAGGCGGTCGACGCCGGCTTCAGCGCCATCAGCGTCTCCAACCACGGCGGCAACAACCTCGACACCACCCCCGCCCCCATCCGCGCCCTGCCCCTCATCGCCGACGCCGTCGGCGACCACATCGAGATCGTCATGGACGGCGGCATCCGCCGCGGCAGCGACGTCACCAAAGCCGTCGCCCTCGGCGCCAAAGCCGTCATGATCGGCCGCGCCTCACTCTGGGCCCTCGCCATCAGCGGCCAACCCGGCGTCGAGAACGTCCTCGACATCCTCCGCAACGGCATCGACTCCGCCATGCTCGGCCTCGGCAAGCAAACCCTCGCCGACCTCGCACCCACCGACATCGTCATCCCCGACCACTTCTCCGACGCCATCCGCCAAGCCGAGCGTCAGTAGGGAGCTGGGCGCCGGTTCGCTACGACTTGCGGGTCAGCGCCACCGGTACGGCCGCACCGGGGCGGCTGTGGTCCTGCGAGGGACGGGGGGCCGAACCGGCGGCGATGCCGGCGAGGGCCTCGTCGGCATGTCCGTGGATGCAGTCCGGGTCGGGCCCGTCGAGCGGCAGACCGGTGAAGAACTTGGTGGCCATGCAGCCGCCCTGGCAAGCGTCGTAGGAGCCGCACGACGCGCAGGCGCCGGCGCTGGTGGGCTGGCGCAGCTCGGTGAACAGCGTCGACTCCCGCCACACCTCGGCGAAGCCTCCTCCGTCGCGGACGTTGCCGGCCAGGAACTCGTCGTGGATGACGAACGGGCAGGCGTACACGTCGCCGATGGGGTCGATGAGGCACACGACACGACCCGCGCCGCACATGTTGAGGCCGGGCAGGTTGGGGCCGCCGGTCTCGGTGGTGAGCGCGTTGAGGTGGAAGAACGAGTCGCCGGTGAGCACATCCGGGTGGTCGAGGATCCAGTGGAAGACCTGGCGCTGCTGGGGGTTGGTGAGGCGCAGGTCGTGGTAGCTGTCGACTCCGCGGCCTGACGGGCGCAGGCGGGTGATGCGCAGCTGCGCGCCGTGGTCGTCGGCGAGGGCCTTGAACTCGTCGAGCTGGTCGACGTTGTGGCGGGTGCAGACGATGGAGATCTTGAAGTCCTCGAACCCGACGTCTCGCAGGTGCCCCATGGCCTGGATCGCCTTGGCGTGGGAGCCCTCGCCGCGGACGGCGTCGTTCACCTCGGGCGTCATGCCGTCGAGGCTGATCTGGACGTCGAGGTACGGCAGCTCGACGAGGCGCTCGGCCGCGGCCCGGTCGAGGTAGGTGCCGTTGGTGGAGAACTTCACCCCCACGCCGTTGGTGACGGAGTGCTCGACGATCTCGAAGAAGTCCTTGCGCAGCATGGGCTCGCCGCCGCCGATGTTGACGTAGAACACCTGCAGCGCCGCCAGCTGGTCGACCAGGTCCTTGGCCTCGGCGGTCGTGAGCTCCTTCGGGTCCCGCCGACCCGAGCTCGACAGGCAGTGCACGCACGCCAGGTTGCAGGCGTAGGTGAGCTCCCACGTGAGGCAGATGGGTGCGTCGAGGCCACCCTTGAGCTGCTCGACGAGCGGCGGGGTCTTCGGGATGACGGTCATGCGGCGGGCTCCAGCAGGGGTTCGACCACGCCGGACTCGCAGAGCGAGGCCAGGGCGGTCACGTAGGCCGATCGACGGCCGGTGGTGGCATCGACGAGGGCGTCGATGGCGGCGGCGGCGCTGTCGTGCTGCTCGAGCGAGCGCACGAGGGCGACGAGGTCGTTGGACTTGAGGAAGACCAGGCGCCGGGTGTCGTAGTGGTAGGCGAGGGCGCCGAAGGGCTCCGGGCGCAGGCCAACCCGGGGGCTGAGCCGGTACCGGTCAGCGGGGTCGAACGCCATCTGGTGGGCGCAGGCGCCTAGTAGACGCCGCACATCCCGTCGATGGAGATCTCCTCGACCAGGACGTCCTCGGCGACCAGCTCGTCGGGAGCGTGATCCTGCTCCTCGACCACGTCGGTCGTCTGCTCGGTGGTCGGCTCGGTGACGGTCATCTGGCACCTCTGGGGGACGTGCGGTCGGGGATAGCCTCCGCAACCCGTCCGCTCGAGGAGGACCGTGGCCGAGGCGTTCCCCGAACATATCGCGCTGACCGCGGACCCCGAGACCCGGCGCAGCGCCGACGGGCGCACCCTGCTCGGCGGCGCCCCGATGCGGCTGCTGCGGTTCAGCGACGTGGGCGCCGCCGCCGTCG
>CAZCJT010000416.1:0-3007 GCA_964498565.1 uncultured Acidimicrobiaceae bacterium | reverse complement strand
GTGGCGCAAGCGCGTGGCGTCGGGGTGCCGATCTGCCGGGCGCCGGGCCATGGCCCGTTCGACGACCGCGGCCAGGCCGGCAGGGACGCCGCGGCCGCGCAGCGAAGGTGGGTCCTGCTCGAGGACCCGGGCCACGAGCGCCGCCACGTTCTCACCACCGGTGGAGGGGTGCGGGGACGCGCCGGTGAGGCATGCGTAGAGGGTGGCGCCGAGGCCGTAGATGTCGGAGGACTCGGTGGCGGGCTCGCCCGCCAGCACCTCGGGGGCCGCGTAGGAGATGGTGGCCTGCAGCGCACCCTCGCTGGTGGTGGTGAGGTCCTCCAGCCGGGCGATGCCGAAATCCGTGAGCTGGGGTTCGCCGTGCGGTGACCAGAGGACGTTGTCGGGCTTCACGTCGCGGTGCAGGACGCCGGCTGCGTGGACGGTGGCGAGCGCGTCGGCGAGACGGGCGCCGATGGACGCGACCTCGTCCGGGTCGAGGGGACCCTCCGTGCGCAGCCGGTCGCCGAGCGAGCCCTTCGGCACGTGGGGCATCACGATGTACGGGGAGCCGTCGTCGGTGATGCCGGCGTCGAAGACGGGGACGATGTTGGGGTGGTTCGAGAGGCGCCCGACCGCGGCGACCTCGCGCTCCCACCGGCTGGTCGCGCCGCCGCCCTCGGCCTCGTCCACGTTGCGGACGACCTTGACCGCGACGTCGCGCCCGAAGGCGCGCTGGTGCCCGCGGTAGACGACACCCGAGCCGCCGCTGCCGATCACCTCGACGAGATCGACGCCGGGGATCTGGGGTGTCGCCGCGCTGGGGCCCGAGCTCATGGCCACGCCCTACCCGATGCGGCGCGAGCCGTGCCAGATGTGGGCGCCCGGTCCCTGCTGGCCCGGGCCCGGGATGGGCGTCCACGCGGGCGCCTCCGATTGACCGGGAGTGCGCTGGGTATGGTCGCCCGGTGCTGATGCTCCTCGCCGCCTCGGAGTCGACCTCGACGACCGAGAACTTCGTGTCGTTCTCCACCCCCGGCTGGGTGTGGGCGGCCTTCGCCGCACTGGTGGTCGTGCTGCTCCTGGTCGACCTCATCGTCGTGCACAAGGACGCCCACGTCGTCACGACCAAGGAGGCGGCGATCGAATCGGCCGTCTGGATCTCGATCGGCCTCGCCTTCGGCCTGGTCATGTGGCTGTGGCAGGGCGGCGACGCCGCCGGCGAGTACTACGCCGGCTACCTCATCGAGAAGTCGCTCAGCATCGACAACGTCTTCGTCTGGGCGCTGGTGATGAGCTACTTCGGCGTCCCGCAGAAGTACCAGTTCCGGGTGCTGTTCTGGGGCATCTTCGGTGCGCTCGTGCTGCGCGCCATCTTCATCTTCGGCGGCGTGGCGATCCTCGAGCGCTTCAGCTGGGTCATCTACGTCTTCGGTGCGTTCCTGCTGTTCACGGCGATCCGGCTGCTCAAGCCATCGCACGACGACGTCCACCCCGAGGACAACTTCATCCTCCGCCTGGTCAACAAGGTCGTGCCCTCGACCAACGAGTACGACGGGCAGAAGCTCTTCACGGTCCAGAACGGCAAGCGGCTGGCCACGCCGCTGTTCGCCGTGCTCGTGGTCGTGGAGTCCTCCGACGTGATCTTCGCCGTCGACTCGATCCCGGCCATCCTCGCCGTGAGCCGCGAGGAGTTCATCGTGTTCTCCTCGAACGCCTTCGCCATCCTCGGACTGCGCGCCCTGTACTTCCTGCTGGCCGACCTGCGGAACCGGTTCCGCTACCTCCAGCAGGGACTGGCGGTCGTGCTCGCCTTCGTCGGCATCAAGATGCTGATCAGCGAGATCTACCACTTCCCCACGTACGCCTCGCTGGCGGTCATCGCCGTGGTCCTCACGGTCGCGATCACGCTGTCGATCAAGCGCCCGCTTCCCCCCGGCGAGGCCGAGGACGTCTCCACCCACGGCATCCCGGGACGTCGTTCCCACGACACCGACGGTCGGGGCGGCATCGGCGCCTCGCAGGGCGACGGATCGGGTGCGCAGGGCGGTCCTGGCGCCGACTAGAACCGGCGCGTGGGCATCGTCGACGAGGACATCTCTCGGGTACGGGCGGCCACCGACATCGTCGCCCTCATCGGCGAGTACGTGCAGCTGCGCCAGGTCGGCCAGCGGTGGCGGGGCCTGTGCCCCTTCCACGCCGAGAAGACCGGCTCGTTCTACGTCAACGCCGTCGACGGGCTCTACCACTGCTTCGGCTGCCAGGCCTCGGGCGACGCCATCACCTTCGTCCGCGAGCAGGAGCACCTGGGGTTCGCCGAGGCGGTCGAGCGGCTCGCCGGCAAGGTCGGGATCAGCCTCAGCTACGACAAGCCGGGGGAGAGCAGGACCCGGTCCGAGCGCAAGCGGCTCGCCGACGTGCTCGCCGCCGCCGAGGACTGGTACCACCAGCGCCTTCTGTCGTCGCCCGACGCCGCGCCCGCCCGGAAGTACCTGCGGGACCGGGGCTTCGACGGTGACGAGGTCAGGGAGTGGAAGATCGGCTGGGCGCCCGACGACTGGGACCAGCTGGCCACCGGGCTGCGCCTGTCGATCAAGGACCTGAAGGCCACCGGGCTCGGGTTCGAGAACCGGCGCCGCCGGGCCCAGGACCACTTCCGGGGCCGCATCCTGTTCCCGATCCACGACGCCGACGGCACGCCGGTGGGCTTCGGCGGCCGGATCCTGCCCGGGCTCGAGGGGTCCAAGTACGTCAACACGCCCCAGACGCCGATGTACGACAAGTCCCGGGTCCTGTTCGCGCTCGACCGGGCCAAGGTCGGCATCGTGGCCGCCGACGAGGTGGTGGTGTGCGAGGGGTACACCGACGTCACCGCCTTCTTCCGGGTCGGCATCCCCCGCGCCGTGGCCACGTGCGGCACGGCGCTGACGGACGAGCACGTGCAGCTGCTGCGCCGCTTCGCTCGCCGCATCGTCCTCGCCTTCGACGCCGACACCGCCGGGCAGGCCGCCGCCGACCGCTTCTACCA
>CAZCJT010000415.1:0-3013 GCA_964498565.1 uncultured Acidimicrobiaceae bacterium | reverse complement strand
CCGTCGCTGCGGTGGCCGACCCAGGCGGGGATTGAGGCTGTGCGAAAACACACACATAGGGAGATGACGTGACCGTAATCGCTGCTGTGATCGACAGGACCGGCGCCCGCGCATGGATGGGCTCGGACACGCTCGCGACCTCGGGGCAGAACACCTTCCGTGTCGCGAGCAAGATCGTCTGCATTGGTGCCGCGCTCGTGGGGACGTGTGGCACGCCCTCGGCGGGGCGGTTCCTGCGCGCCTATACCCCGCTGCCCACCGACGCCGACCACGAGGCCACCGTGCGCTGGGTTGACGACCTCATGGGTGCGTGGCGGGCCTGGGCGCGCGATGAGCACTACGCCGACAAGGACACCGGGAACACGCCCTGGTGGGCCATCGTCGCCACGCCGCTCGGGCTGTGGTCGCTGGGCTCGGATGGCTCCGTGGTCGAGCACGCCGACGACTACGCGGCCGAGGGGAGCGGCGCCGGGCCTGCGTTGGGGGCGCTGTGGGGGATGGCGGTCAGCGGCGGGGTGGTGGGTCGCGAGCGGGTCGAGCTCGCGGTGGTGGCCGCCATCGCCCACGGTGACGGATGCGGGGGCGATGTGCGGGTCGAGATGGTCGAATACACCGAGAGGAGGACGTGATGCTGACGATGACCCAGGTACAGACTCCCGCGGCGGACATGCACCCCGACGACGTGGTGCTCTACCGCCTGCATGACTCGGTGGCGGGACCTCCGCTGTTCGAGCCGGGGCCCAACTACGAGCCTGTGAGCCCGGCGGTGATCGTGGCGCTCGTTCCGCACTCCGCGGGTGGGTTGAACCCCGTCGTGTACATGCCCCTGTGGGCGCGGGTGTTCCGCCTGCGGCCCGAGGTGCGGGCGGCGCGCGAGAAGGCGGCAGAGGCTGAGGCGGCGCGTGACGAGGCGCTGTCGGTGTCGCGGCTGCTGTTTCCGAGGCTCGGTGACGACGGGTGGGACCGGGTAAGCGTCCAGGAAGTGGCGCACGAGGAGATGGGGATCCGGCTGCTTCTGGGCTACGACGGCGATCGGCGCTGTATCTGGGGCCCGCGGGACAGCGACCGCGTGATCTGGCACGGGTCGTGGGCCGATGTGCGGGAGCGCGTGATCGCGACTCTCACCGCCTACCTGGAGCGCAAGACAACGCGGGAGCGCACCAGCGCGCGGATCGTCGAGCGGCGCGACCGGGCGCGGGCCCTGCTGGCGGCGATGGGGGTGGACCATGGTTGACCTCGCCCTGCTCCGCGAGCAGCTCCAGCGCCTCGTCGATCTCGACCCCGAGGAGGCGCGGCGGATGGTGCGACGACTCGACTGGACCATCAAGCGCGCAGAGGCGCGGGCGGTGGTCGGGAAGGATAGCCTGCGGGTCGTGGCGGGACCGCCGCGGCCTGGCGAGGTCGAGGTGACGATCATCATGGGGTCCCGCCCGTCCGCGTGGAGCACAGACGCGCCCTCGCGCGGGCCGTTTCCGCCGCCTGCTGGTTGGGATCACGAGGAGACGCGCACCGACCAGGACCCACCCGAGGTGGCGCTGTGAGCATCTTCGATCCGACCGACTGGCCCCTGCGGATCGAGCGGCTGAAACCGGGGGACTGCCCCCACCTTCTGGCCGTGCGGGATGCGTGCCCGCACCGCGATCCGCTGGGGTGTCGCGTGGTGGAGCTGGCCGAGGGCGTGCCCTGGGAGGCGTCCTCGGTCGAAATGTGCCAACGCGAGGCCGAGCACGTCATCGCGCTGCTGGCCCACGCACGGCCGCCGTCCACGGGGGCGGCGTCGTAGTCGTCGAGTGCGGCGCTCAGAACGAGACTTCACCGTCGTCGATGACGGACTGGATGTAGCCACCGTCGGGCACCGTGACCGCGGAGGGCTCGTCGTCGGCCTGCACCTCGGACGGGTCCTCGTC
Organism: uncultured Acidimicrobiaceae bacterium; assembly: GCA_964498565.1. Lineage (GTDB taxonomy): Bacteria > Actinomycetota > Acidimicrobiia > Acidimicrobiales > Salinilacustritrichaceae > Salinilacustrithrix. The sequence continues at coordinate 1,106 of CAZCJT010000415.1, read as the reverse complement.
CAGCAGCGATTCCCAGGACTCGCCGAATTCGTGGGCCATGATCATGGCGCGACAGTCGGGCGCGCTGGTGCTGATGTCGACGCTCTGGCCGGTTGCCTTCGACGCCAGGTCGCGGATCGTGGCGTACTTCGGGATCGCACGGAGCTCGGCGAACCGGGCGCGGACCTGCTCGGGGTCGGGCCGCGGTTCCGGGGCGACCTCCTCGGCCTCGTCGCCGTTCGTGTCGACGGGCTCGGCGTCGGTGTCCGGGTCGGTGTCCGTGGTGGCGGGGGTCAGTGCAGCCTCGGCCTTCTGGCACGCGACCAGGAGCTCGTGGGCGGCCTGGGGACGACCGCGCCACGTTGCCACGCCCTTGCCGGGGTCGATGCCGGCGGCCTTGTAGATCTCGATCCGGGCCTCGATGGGCAGGCGGTTCAGGATCTCGGCTGCTTTCGTCTTGGACCCGGCGGCGGGCGGGTAGGTGGGCTCGACGGGGGCGGACTCCGGGATGGTGTCGGCAGGGAGTTGCGAGTCCGTGACCTCGGCCGCGGAGCAGTCGAGGCCGTGCTGCTCGCACTGGAGGGGCCCGTAGGGGTCGACGCAGCCGGGCGCGGGCATGAAGGGACCGGCGCAGTTGGGCGTGGCTGGCGCCGGGGTGGCGCCGAACGTCTCCCGCCCGTGCTGGCCCGAGTCGGGCACGACGATCCGGAGCACGGGCGCGCCCGGCATGGTGGCACCCGCGATCATCTCGACGAGGCGATCGGCCAGGGGGCGCAGTGCGGCGAGGGTCGCGTGCAGCTCGCCCAGGTCGTGGTCGAGGTCGCCGATCTGAGAGCAGATCGGGCATTCGTCGTCGGCGTGCAGGACGGGGTGGCTGTGGTGGATGGGGGAGGTGCAGGTAGTCAGGGGCATGGTGACTCCGGGTCAGGGTGGTGGTCAGAAGGGAACTTCGTCGTTGTCGTCGGCGTTGATGGGGAAGGGGTCGGCGGGGCGGTCGATGGACGCCGCGCCGTCGTGCTCGGGCTCACGCTCCAGGGCGGGCTCGGGCTGGAGGTCGGGGAGCGAGAGCTGGTGCAGCGTGACGCCGGGGATGTCGACCTCGGCCGTCTCCTCGGCGGCGATGCGGG
>CAZCJT010000414.1:0-3013 GCA_964498565.1 uncultured Acidimicrobiaceae bacterium | reverse complement strand
CGCCGCCCCCTCGGCGCCCGTGGACGTCGGTGCGGGATGGGTGTGCGCCGACCTCGGCGGCGAAGGCGACGCCGAGGCGTTCGAACGACTCCTCGCCGTGCTCGGACCCGGTCCCCACCATCCCGAGGAGGTGGCGCGACGAGCGCAGGAGTGGCGCCTGCCCGTCACGCCCTACCGAACCTCCCCCCGACCCGCGCGCTGCCCCGGACTGCCGACGGTGGACCGCGCCCGCCCTCTTGCCGGCTCCCGCGTCGTCGACCTCACCTCCATGTGGGCCGGCCCGCTCGCCACCCACCTGCTCGTCACTGCAGGGGCGGACGTCGACACGGTCGAGGCCGCCTGCCGCCCGGACGGGCTGCGTGGCACCCCCGCCATGTTCGAGGTGCTCGCCGCCGGCAAGCGCCGCCACGAGCTCGACCTCCGCCAGGACGAGGCCCGCCGATCATTCTTCGACCTGGTCGCCGACGCCGACGTCGTCATCGAGTCGTTCTCCCCGCGGGTCCTGCCCAACCTCGGCCTCGACCTGCCCACGCTCCTCGCCGTGAACCCCGACGTCCTGCTGGTGTCGATGCCGGCGTTCGCGCCCGACTCGCCCGAGCGGGATTGGGTGGCCTACGGCACCGGGGTCCACGCGGCATCCGGGCTCGGCATCGACGACGACGGCCGGGCGTGGGCGCCGGCCGTCACCTACCCGGACCCACTCGGCGGCCTGGCCGCGTTCGCCGCCGTCTGCACGGCCCTCGCCCTCGGCCTCCGGGGACAGCACCTCGTCGTGCCGCTCGAGGCCGCCCTGGCGCGGCTCCAACGATGACCGGCGTCGAGCTCGACTTCGCCGACGACGGCGTCGCCACGGTGACGCTCTCCCGACCGGAGAAGCTCAACGTGGTCGACGTCGCCACCCGCGACGAGCTGATCGACGCCTTCTGTGCCGTGCGCGACGCGCCCCACGCCCGCGTCCTGCTGCTGCGGGCCGAGGGACGCCACTTCTCCGCCGGGGCCGACCTGTCCGAGTTCGGCAACGCCGGCAGCGTCTTCGAGGCCCGCCGGGTGCGCTGGGACCGGGACCCGTGGATGCACCTGTGGTACCTGCCCCAGCCCAGCGTCGCCGCCCTGCACGGCTACGCGCTCGGTGCCGGCATCGAGATGGCCCTGCTTTGCGACCTGCGCCTCGCCGCCAACGACACCCGCATCGGCCTGCCCGAGACCACGCTCGGCATGCTTCCCGCCGCCGCCGGTACGCAGAGCCTCGGTCGTCTCCTCGGTGCCCCTGCCGCCACCGCCCACGTCATGCTCGGCGAGACGATCGACGCGGCGGACGCCGAGCGCCGGGGCATCGTGCACCGCGTCGTCGATGCGGACGTGCTGGAAGCCGAGGCCCTGTCCGTGGCGCGACAGCTCGCCGCGCTCGATCCTCGCGTCGCCCGCAAGGCGAAGCAGGCCCTACGGGCCGCGCACGACCTCCCCCTCGCCGACGGCCTGGTGGCGGAAAGGCGCCTGTCCCGAGTCGCCGCCGCCGTCCGAGGCGGTTGACGCCTCGGCGGGTGCGCTCGGGGTCACCGAGGTCCGGCCGTCCTCGGCCACGTCCAGGTCGCCCCGATCTGGACACCACCGGCCACCCGTGCCACGCCGGGTCGCTCTCCGACGCCGCCGTCCAGCGCGGTGGTACGTTCCGCCGCGGCGCCGGGGACCGACCTCGGCGGCTTGGGAGGGCAACATGGGTGGATCAGATCGGGCGCGCCGCTGGCGCGCCCTCCTCGGCGTGCTGCTGGGCATGAGCCTGGTGGTGGCGGCCTGCGGGGACGACGACGCCGAAGAAGGCACCGCCAGCTCCGGCGACAGCACCGCGACGGAGACAGAGGACAGCACGGAGACAGAGGACAGCACGGAGGGCGAGGAACCGGAGGCCGAGGGTGCCTCCATCCGGGTGCTCGACGTCGTGGCCACGGGCGAGGAGGCCGAGGACGGCAGCATGACCCACCGGTTCGAGCCGCTCGAGGGGGTCACCGCAGGACCGGCCCAGTTCAACCTGGTGAACGAGGGCATGGAGCCCCACCACGTGCAGCTCGTGAAGCTGAACGACGGAGTGACGATGGACGACGTCGGTGCTGCGCTCGCCACCGGCGATCCCGGAGCACTGCTGCAGATCGGTTCCTTCGCCGGCGGCACCGGTGTGGTCGATCCCGGGTCGGAGTCCACGGCCGATGCACTGGTCGATCTCGAGGAGGGCACCTACGTGATGCTGTGCTTCATCGAGGGGCCCGACGGCGTCCCGCACCTGGCCAAGGGGATGGTCGAGGCCTTCGAGGTCGGCCCGGCCGATGGCGATGCGGCCGAGCTGCCGGAGCCGGACACCACCGTCAACCTGGTCGACTTCGGCTTCGATGCCGACGAGCTGCCGGCCTCGGGGATCGTCGAGGTCGTGAACTCCTCTGATGCGCAGGCGCACGAGATGACCCTGCTGCACCTGGCCGAGGGCAAGACGGCCCAGGACGTCGGTGCCTACTTCGAGTCCGGAGCGTCGGGGCCGCCGCCGTTCTCCGGTGTGGGGGGCATGCAGGCACTCATGCCCGGCGCGTCGCAGCTGCTGGTGATGGAGGACGCCGAGGCCGGCGACTACCTGATGATCTGCCAGATCCCCGATCCGGCCGACGGGGTGCCCCACGCCGCCAAGGGCATGGCCCTCCCCGCAACCGTCGGGTAGCCACCCGGCTCGACGTTCTGGGCCGCGGAACACGCCTCCGGTGCGTGTGACGCGGCCCAGCGTCGGTCCGGTCATGGGTGCGGCGTCAGCGCGAGCTGGCGCGCACCCCCGCTGCCACCGATGAGACAAATCGCCGAAACCGTCCCGTCGCCGCGCGACGACGTCGAAATGCACCGGGCACCAGGGGGCGGCAGCCGCCGTTGACAAGTCGCGTGTTATGTTCCGCCGTCCGGCCGGCCGTCGACCAGGAGGATCCGGTGCCCAACCCGCTGCGAGGTGCTGCCGCCATCGTGGGCGCCGTCGATGCCGTGT
>CAZCJT010000413.1:0-3028 GCA_964498565.1 uncultured Acidimicrobiaceae bacterium | reverse complement strand
CGGGGCCGTCGAGCGGGGACGCCGCCGGACGGCGCGGTTCTCGTGGGAGGGGTGCGTGGACGGGATCGTCGGCCTCTACCGGACGGCGACGGCAGGTTCCGGGCGCGCGACACCCCCCACGTAGACTCGCCCGGATGCGCGCCCTGGTCACCGGATCGCTCGGCTTCGCCGGCACACACCTGTGCGCGCACCTGCGCGACTCCGGTGACGACGTCGTCGGCATCGATCGCGACGACGGTGACCTGACCCACCCGGAGACGGCGGCCCGCCTCGTCGGCGTGCACCGTCCCGAGGTCATCTACCACCTCGCCGGTGCGGCCAACGTGGGCGAGTCCTGGCGGGACCCGGTCAGCACCTGGGAGGCCAACGCCACCGCCACGCTGTACCTGCTCGAGGCGGCCCGCACCCACGACGTGCGCCGGGTCCTGCTGGTCTCCAGCGCCGACGTGTACGGCACGGTCACCGAGGACGAGCTGCCCCTCGACGAGGACTCCCCCGTCCGGCCGACAAGCCCGTACGCGGCGTCGAAGCTGGCCGCCGAGCAGGTGGCACGCCAGGCCTGGCTCGGCCACGGCCTCGAGACCGTCCGGGTGCGGGCGTTCAACCACGTCGGTCCCGGCCAGTCCCCCGGTTTCGTGGCCCCCGGCCTGGCCACCGCCATCGCCCGCAACGAGCTGACCGGCGACACCGAGATCCCCATCGGCAACCTCACGCCCCGCCGCGACTTCACCGACGTGCGCGACGTCGCCCGGGCCTACCGGCTCCTCATGGACCAGGGCGAGCCGGGCGACCTCTACTGCGTCTGCTCGGGGCGGGACATCGCCATCCAGGAGCTGGCCGACACCCTCGTCGCCATGGCCGCCACGCCGATGACGCTGGTCACCGACCCCGACCGGTACCGCCCGGTCGACATCCCCGTCCTGCGGGGATCCAACGCCAAGATCCACGCCGCCACCGGCTGGTCCCCGTCGTTCTCGATCGCCGACACCCTCGGCGACCTGCTCGACGAGTGCCGGGCCCGGGCGCGGTCCGACGTCGCCACCCACGGCAACCCCAAGAGCACCCCACGGAGCACCGCATGAGCACCAACCCCAAGGCCCTCATCACCGGCATCACCGGCCAGGACGGCTCGTACCTCGCCGAGCTGCTGCTCGAGAAGGGCTACGACGTCATCGGTGTCGCCCGCCGGTCCAGCACCGTCACCTTCGAGCGCATCGCCCACCTGCAGGACGACATCGAGATCGTCTTCGGCGACCTGCTCGACCAGTACTCGATGATCAAGCTGCTCGAGGACCACCAGCCGGCCGAGGTCTACAACCTGGCAGCGCAGTCCTTCGTGCCCACCAGCTTCGACCAGCCCGTGCTCACCGGCGAGATCACCGGCCTCGGCGTCACGCGCGTGCTCGACGCCATCCGCGTCGTCGACCCGAGCATCCGCTTCTACCAGGCGTCGTCGTCGGAGATGTTCGGCAAGGTCCAGGAGGTGCCCCAGACCGAGGCCACCCCCCTGTACCCCCGCTCCCCCTACGGCGTGGCCAAGGTCTACGGCCACTGGATCACCATCAACTACCGCGAGTCCTACGGCCTGCACGCGTCCTCGGGCATCCTCTTCAACCACGAGTCGCCCCGGCGCGGGCACGAGTTCCTGCCCCGCAAGGTCTCCTACAACGTGGCCAAGATCGCCCTCGGCATGCAGGACGAGCTCCGCCTCGGCAACCTCGACGCCCGGCGCGACTGGGGCTTCGCCGGCGACTACGTGGAGGCCATGTGGCTCATGCTCCAGCAGGACGAGCCCGACGACTACGTCGTGTCCACCGGCGAGACCCACGAGGTGCGTGAGCTCGTCCAACTGGCCTTCGAGCACGTGGGCAAGAACTACGAGGACCACGTCGTCATCGACGAGAAGTTCTACCGCCCGGCCGAGGTGGACCTGCTGATCGGCGATGCCGGCAAGGCCCAGGAGAAGCTGGGCTGGAAGCCCAAGACCTCCTTCCCGGAGCTGGTCGCGATGATGGTCGACGCCGACGTCGCACTGCTGAAGGGTGACCTGAAGGGCCTCTCGCACTGACCGGCGGCGCGCCAGCCAGCACGGCGGTCCTCTGCGGCGGCGTGGGGGCGGCGCGGTTCCTGCGCGGCCTGCTCGCCGTCGTCCCGCCGACGTCGGTGACGGCCATCGTCAACGTCGCCGACGACACCGAGCTGCACGGGCTGCACATCAGCCCCGACATCGACACGATCACCTACACCCTCGCCGACGCCATCGACCCCGAGCGCGGGTGGGGGCTGCGCGACGAGACCTGGCAGGCCATGGCCATGTTCGAGCGCTACGGCAACCCGTCGTGGTTCAACCTGGGGGACAAGGACCTCGCCACCCACATCGTGCGCACCCAGCGGCTCCACGCCGGCGACACGCTGTCGGACGTGACTGCCCACCTGGCCCGGGCCTGGGACCTCGAGTGCACCGTGCTGCCGGCCACCGACGACCGGTTGCGCACCCACGTGGCGACCGCCGGCGGGGAGCTCACCTTCCAGGAGTACTTCGTGGGCCGCCAGCACGCCGTGCCCATCACGGGCGTCCGCTTCGAGGGCGCTGATGCCGCCCGGCCGGCACCCGGCGTGCTGGCGGCCATCGGCGAGGCCGACCACGTCGTGGTCGCCCCCTCCAACCCCATCGTCTCGATCGGGCCGCTGCTGGCCGTCGACGGCATCCGGGACGCGCTGGTCCGCCGGCGCTCCCGGGTCGTCGCCGTCTCCCCCATCGTCGACGGTGCCGCGCTGAAGGGTCCGGCCGCCCGGATGCTCGCCGAGCTCGGCCACGAGGCCAGCGTCGTGGGCGTCGCCCGCCTGTACCGAGACATCGCCTCCACCCTCGTCATCGACGACGCCGACGCCGACCGGGCCGCCGAGGTCGAGGCCGAAGGCATGGCCTGCGTCGTCACGGCCACGGTGATGTCCGACCCCGACCGGGCCGCCGCCCTCGCCCGCACCACCCTCGACGCCGTGGCGCCCCGATGACCGACCCCACCAC
>CAZCJT010000412.1:0-3031 GCA_964498565.1 uncultured Acidimicrobiaceae bacterium | reverse complement strand
GGTCGTCCGCGACGACGGGAGCGCAGCGTCCGCGTGGGCGGCAGACCTGCACCACGCCATCGGCGACCGGTCGCTCGACGGTCTCTCCGTCGTCCTCGACTGCGCCCATGGGGCGGCCTCGGCGTTGGCCCCTGCGGTGCTGCGGGACGCCGGCGTCGACGTCACCGTGGTCCACGCCGACCCCGACGGCGTGAACATCAACGAAGACGCCGGGTCGACGTCGCCCGAGGCCCTCCAGCGCGCGGTGGTCGACCACGGCGCCGACGTCGGCCTCGCCCTCGACGGGGACGCCGACCGGCTCCTGGCCATCGACGCCACGGGCACGCTCGTCGACGGCGACCACGTGATCGCCATCCTCGCCATCGATCGCCAGGCGCAGGGGCGCCTCCCGCTCGACACCGTGGTCGCCACCGTCATGTCCAACCTGGGCTTCCGGCTGGGCATGGCTCGGCGGGGCATCACCGTGGTCGACACCAAGGTCGGCGACCGCTACGTGCTCGAGGCCCTGGCCCGCACGGGTGCCGCCCTCGGGGGAGAGCAGTCGGGCCACGTCATCCAGGCCGACCTGTCCACCACGGGCGACGGCCTGCTCACCGCACTCAGTCTCCTCGACGTGGTGCACCGCACCGGTCGCCCCCTCGCCGACCTGGCCGCCGACGCCATGACGTCACTGCCCCAGGTCCTGGTGAACGTGCGTCTCGCCGAGCGGGACCCGCTCCTGCTCGACCGCCTGGCCGATGATGTCGCTGCGGCCGAGGCCCGCCTCGGTGACGAGGGTCGCGTGCTCGTCCGCCCCTCGGGCACCGAGCCGCTGATCCGCGTGATGGTCGAGGCCCCCACGCCGGAGCGGGCCCAGCAGGAGGCGGACGTCCTCGCCGACGCCGTCCGCCGCCTCGCCCCGTCCTGAGGGCCCCCACTCCCGGAACTGGCAGTCGCCACGTAGCGTCGGATCGGCATGACCTCCGCCGTGCGCCTGCTTGCCATCGTCGTCACCGGCGTGGTCCTGGCCGCCTGCGGCGGAGGTGACGAGCCGGTCACGGCCGGCGACGGCTCCACCACCTCGCCGGGGCAGCTGCTGGCGGCGCACTACAGGTCGAGGGCGACGAGCTCACCATGACCTCCAGCGACACCGTCGTGCGCTTCCTGGACCGGGAGGTGGCTGAACCGGACCGGGAGCTCGTCGGCACGACGTGGCACGTGGACGGCTTCGCCGACGGAGACGATCCGGAGAGCACCGCGATGTCGTCCAGCACCGAGACCCTGCGACGGTGCTGTTCCGTGAGGACGGTTTGGTCACGGGCGGCGACGGCTGCAACGGCTTCGGGCTCGCGATGATCGACGGCGTGGCCACCGACGGTCTCCGCTACGAGGTCGACGGCGCCGAGGTGCGCTTCAGCGCCGACGCCCCGCAGACGGGCGTGGCGTGTCCGGATCTGGACGACCACCTCGACCGGTTCTGGGCCGCGCTCTCCGGCACGGCGACCTTCTCGATCGACGGCGACCGGCTCCGGCTGGTGGGTGAGGAGGGCCGGATCATGACGCTGCGGGCGACCGACTGATCCTGGCGCAACACCAGCACTGCCAGTTCCCCCGCCGGCGCCGCCGCCGGGGCCCCGCATCCCGGGGGACCGGGGCCGGGGGTCAGACGCAGCGGTTGGTGAAGCTCCCGATCCCCTCGATCGTGGACGTGATGACGTCGCCGGGTTCCAGGAAGTCACCGGTCGCCATGCCCACGCCGTCGGGTGTGCCCGTGAAGATCAGGTCGCCGGGCCCCAGGGTGAGGATCGAGGACAGGTAGGCGATCAGGGCGGGGACCGGGAAGATCATCTCGGTGCTCGACGCGTGCTGGCGGCGCTGGCCGTTGATGTCACAGGAAAGGGTGATGTCGTCGGGGTCGTCGAAGGCGTCCACCGAGACCAGCAGCGGACCGATCGGGCCGTAGGTGTCCCGCGACTTGCCCAGGTCGAAGTGGGGCGGCTTGGCCGCGAACTGGAGCGTCCGGTCGGAGATGTCCTGGCCGATGGTGAGCCCGGCCACGTGGTCCCAGGCGTCGGCCTCGGCGATGCGCCTGCCGCCCGTCCCGATCGCCACGACCAGCTCCACCTCCCAATCGACGCTGTCGGCCTCGAGGGCGATGTCGGTGCCGGGCGCGCAGATGCAGCTGGGGAACTTGGTGAAGACCAGCGGGGCGGGCGGCGTGCCGTCGTGGGCCATGCCGGTCTCGGCGGCGTGGGACCGGTAGTTGAGGCCCACGGCGAACACGTTGGTGGGGCGGGGGACCGGAGCGTCGAGGACCGCCTCCGAGAGACGTCCGGTGGCCTCGCAGCCGTCCAGCCCGGCGGCCACCTCGTGCAGGCGGCGGTGCTCGGCCACGGCGGCCATCGGATCGGTGCCGAAGGCGCCGCCGGTGCACCGCTCGAGGTCGTGGAGGGCATCACCGTGGACCAGCGTGGCCCGCCCGTCGACGGAGGCGAGGCGGAAGGTCATCGGGGGCCGTTCGGGCAGACTGTGGGAACCATGTGTGGAATCATCGCCGTCCTCCGGCGTCCGGTCGAGCGGACCGACCTCCCGGCCGAGCCGCTGGTCGGTGCCCTCGAGCGTGGCGTGCACGCCCTGCGCCGGGCCATCGACGACGCCGGCGGCTCGGGACCGGCGATCGACGCACTCGCCGGAGTGGCCGTCGACCTCGAGCAGGTGGCCGCCGACCTGCACGGGCCACGTGGGGTCCGGCTGCTGCTGGTCGACCAAGCCACATCATCCCGGATCCGTGGGCTGGCGAACACCCTCGGGCAGACCGTGGCCGACCTCGACGCCGCCCTCGACCGCCTGGTCGTCGACGCCGACCCCGAGGCCCGCAACGCCGCCGCCGTCCGGGTCAGGGACGCGGCGTGGACCATCGAGCGCGACCGGCTCCGAACCGCCGACGGGGTGGCGACGCTGGTCGGGCGCGACACCGGCTGGTCCGCCGTCGAGGCCTGCACCCAGATCGAGCAGTCGCTGTCGGCCATCGACCGCCTCGAGGTCCGGGGCC
>CAZCJT010000411.1:0-3059 GCA_964498565.1 uncultured Acidimicrobiaceae bacterium | reverse complement strand
GACGAGCTCGTCCAGGCCGGGGGCGCTCACGTCGAGGACCCCAGCTGCAGCTCGGCGTCGAGGCCTTCGATGGCCGCCAGCACGCACTCGGCGAGCGCGTCGATCTCGCCGGGGCCGATCTCGGACTCGAAGAGGAAGGGCAGCCGCACCTGCGGCAACGGCAGCAGGTCGGACAGGCGCTGCACCTGGTCGCGCTGCAGCTCGCTCCGGTGCCGGCGGAAGGCGGCGGCGGCACCGAGCACCTCGGCCTCGCCGGGGCGGAGCGTGACACCGGCCGCTGCGGCGGCCGCGGCGGGGTCTGCTTCGATGCCGTCGAGGTGCTCGTAGATGCCGTTGACCACGACGGGCCCGAGACCCACACCGACCTGATCCTCGAGGGAGAAGGCCGTCTCGACCAGCTCGTTCACCGGGGTCTCCTCCGGCAGCGTGACCAGGATGACCTGGCAGCGCTCGTGGTCCTCCAGCAGCTCGAGCACGTCGCGTGCCTGGGCCTGGATGGGCCCCACCTTCACCGCGTCGATCAGGCCCTTGGCCGATCGCAGGAAGGTGATGGCGTGGCCCGCGGCCGGCGTGTCGAGCACGACCACGTCGGCGACGCCGGCCCGCTGGAGCTGCTTCACCTTGCCCAGCACGAGGATGTCGCGGATGCCCGGCGCCGCGGTGGCCACGACGTCGAGCGCGCCGCTGGCGACGAGGCGGCGCGAGATGCGCGACAGGCCGTGATCCTCGAGGTACTCGAGCAGGGCGCCGTCGGGCGTGATCGTGCGGGCCGTGATGTCGGCCGAGCCGTCGGGCCCGCCGCCACGGCGCAGGAGCTGCTCGTCATAGCCGAGTCCGGCCTGGTCCGGCGTAGCCTGTCCGAACATCCGTGGCAGGCCCGACTTGCCCTCGACCTCCACCACCAGCGAGGAGCGACCGGCCATCGACGCCGCCCTGGCCAGGGCGGCGGTGACGACCGTCTTGCCCACGCCGCCCTTGCCCGCAACGATGAGCAGCCGGGATGCAGCGAAGTACTCCGTCGGATTCACCGAAACACCACGTCCATCCTCCTCGCCACCGGGCGCGGTCCACCCTACCGAGGGTCCTGGCGGGCATCGCGCTCTGCCTGCTCGCGCTCACGTCCCTGACCGGTGCCGCCGGCGCCCAGGCCGAGGACGGCGACGGCGCCGACGAGACCGTGCGCATCCTGAAGGTCTCCGGGCTCATCGACCCCGTCATGGCGTCCTTCATCGAGGACGAGGTGGCCGCGGCCGAGGGCAGCGGCGTCGTGGCCGTGGTGCTGCAGGTGAACAGCGAGGGCGCAGTGGTCGGCGACGAGCGCCTCGACGAGCTCGTGGCCGCCATCGAGGCGTCGCCCGTCCCGATCGCCACCTGGATCGGCCCCTCCGGCTCCCAGGCCGAGGGCGATGCCGTCCGCCTGGTCGCCGCATCCGCGGTCAGCGGTCTGTCCCCGGGCAGCCGCATCGAGGTCACGCCCGAGCTGGCCGAAGGCGTCGACCTCGGGGGCCGCACCTCGGTGGGCGAGCGCGTCGGCAGCGAGCGGGCCGCCGAGCTCGGCCTGGTCGACAACGACGCCCCCGTGCTCGGCGAGTTCATCGTCGCCCTCCCCGGCGTCGAGACGAACCAGGTCGACGACCGCATCGAGCCGGTCACGCCGGTCCGGTTCGGGCAGCTCGGCCTCGTCGACCAGCTGTTCCACACCGTCGCCAGCCCGCCCGTCGCCTACCTGCTCCTGCTGATCGGCGCGAGCCTGCTCGTCTTCGAGCTGTTCACGGCGGGCGTCGGCGTCGCCGGCATGGTCGGCGTCGGCTCACTGGTGCTGGCCGCCTACGGCCTGGCCGTCCTACCCACCCGGACCTGGGCGCTGGTCCTGCTCTGCCTGGCGTTCCCGGCCTTCGCCGTCGACGTCCAGACCGGGGTCCCCCGCTTCTGGACCGCCGTCGCCACGGTGGCGCTGGTCGTCGGCTCGATCGCCGTCTTCGAGGACGGCCCGCCCTCCTGGATCACCCTCATCGCCGGCATCATCGGCGTCCTGCTCGCCATGCTGGGCGGCATGCCGGCCATGGTGCGCACCCGGTTCTCCACCCCCACCATCGGGCGGGACTGGATGATCGGCGAGACCGGCGTGGCGCTGGCCGACGTCGCGCCCGACGGGGTCGTCACCGTGCGCGACGCGCCGTGGCGGGCGCACACGAACCGGGCCACGCCCATCACCGCCGGCGCCGAGGTACGGGTCACCGCCATCGACGGCCTGACCCTCGAGGTCGAGCCGATCGAGGGCGGCGCCCGGGACTACCGCGAGGCCCGTTCGCACTGATCGACGGTGCCGCTCGCGCCCGCGAGCGGACCGCTTGCAATCATTCACCACTTGTGCCGATGGACCCACCGCCATAGGTTCGGCGCCACGTCGACACCGGGGGGTTTCGGATGACGCTGGCTATCCGCACAGAGACCGAGCAGTGGCAGCTCAAGGCTGCCTGTCGGGGGCCGCAGTCACGGGTGTTCTTCCCGCCTGCGCACTTCGAGCGCAAGGACGAAAAGCTCGAGCGCGAAGGCCGGGCCAAGGCGATCTGCACCACGTGCGCCGTGCGGACCGAGTGCTTGGACTACGCCCTGCGGATCCGTGAGCAGCACGGCATCTGGGGCGGGCTGAGCGAGAACGAGCGCAAGTCGCTCATCGGCTCCTAGCCCCGCCTCAGCCCTCCACCGCCAAGCGAGGCCCGGCGATCCGCAGATCGCCGCGCCGGCGCGTCCGGCCGGTGGCGTCCAGGTGGGCCAGGAGCGGCAGCACGTACTTGCGACTGGTGCCCAGGCCGTCGCGGATCTGGGCCACGGTGACGCCGTCGGGCTGCTCGGCCAGCAGGCGGCGCACCACCGCGCAGGCCTGCTCGATGGCGTCGGCACCGAAGGCGACCCCGTCCACCTCGACCACCGCGCCGCGTCGCACCAGCTCCCGGATCTCGTTGCGGGTCAGGTCGGGCGGCGGGCCCGGCGGTGTGAACGGCTCGGCGGCCAGCTGGTCGAGCCACGGGTGCCCGTCGAGCGGGTCGACGGCGTCG
>CAZCJT010000410.1:0-3064 GCA_964498565.1 uncultured Acidimicrobiaceae bacterium | reverse complement strand
GCCCTCGCCGCCATGCGTGGCGTCCAGCTGCTGTGCGCCCACCGCCGCGGCCCCTACGGCGTGGCCACCTGGCGGCGGGAGATCGAGCGCCCCCTCGCCGAGACGGTCCCCGGCTTCGCCTGGCAGGGCTGGTTCGCCGGCCGGCCGCTGCTCATCACGGAGAACGACCGCCAGCTGGGTCTGTACAACGGCGACACGGGCGTGGTCGTCGATGCCGGCGGAGCGCTGCGCTGCGCGTTCGAGCGCCGGGGCGAGGTCGTGCACGTGTCCCCCAGCCGCCTGGCTGCGGTCGAGACCCTCTACGCCATGACGATCCACAAGAGCCAGGGCAGCCAGTTCGGACAGGTGGTGGTCGTCCTGCCCGACGAGGCGTCCCCCATCCTCACCCGAGAGCTGCTCTACACGGCCGTGACGCGGGCGGAGCGGGGCGTCACCGTGGTCGGCACCGAGGCGGCGGTCCGGGCCGCCGTGTCGCGCCCCGTCGCCCGGGCGTCCGGCCTCCGGGGCCGCCTCTGGGGCAACTCCTAGGAAACTGGCAGTTGTGGTGTAGCAGCAGGCTGGATGTCCACGTTGCGGCTGCTACGTGGGAACTGCCAGTTCCTAGGAGCGGCCCTTGCGGATGAGCTCGACGACCTGCTCGGAGGCGTTGGCGTCGTCGCCCTGCTCCTCGAGCAGCAGCGCCCGGTCGGCCTCGGCCGCCTCCTTGGCGGCCGTGAGGTCAGCCCGGCCCATGGCCTTGTCGACGCCGTGCTCGTGGATGAACTCGGCCCACTCGACCAGCGCGTCGACCATCTCGTCTTCGGGGACGACGGCGACGTTGGTGCCCCGCACGAACAGGTGGCCCCGCTTGTTGCCGGCGGCGATGCCGATGTCGGCGTCGCGGGCCTCGCCGGGGCCGTTGACGACGCAGCCCATGACCGCCACCTGGAGCGGGATCTCTCGCTCGCCGAACGCGGCCATGGCCTGCTCGGCGACGGCGATGACATCGATCTCGGCCCGGCCGCAGCTGGGGCAGGCGATGAGGTCGACGTTCTTGCGCTCCCGGAGCCCGAGGGCCTCGAGCAGCTGGCGGCCGGCCTTGGCCTCCTGCACCGGGTCGGCGGTGAGGGAGTAGCGGATGGTGTCGCCGATGCCCTCGGCCAGCAGCGTGGCGATACCGGCAGTGGCCTTGAGGAGCCCACCGGGCGGCGGACCGGCCTCGGTGACGCCGAGGTGCAGCGGGAAGTCGACGGCATCGGCCAGCTGGCGGTAGGCCTCGATCATGAGCGGCACCGACGACGCCTTCACCGAGATCTTGATGTCCTCGAAGCCGACCTCCTCGAAGTACCCGATCTCGATCTTGGCCGACTCGACCATCGCCTCGGGCGTGACCTTGCCGCCGTACTTGTCGTAGAGCGCGGGGTCGAGGCTGCCGCCGTTCACGCCGATGCGGATGGGCACGCCCCGGTCCTTGGCCTCCATGGCCACGGCCTTGATGTGCTCCGGCTTGCGGATGTTTCCGGGGTTGAGCCGGAGGCAGTGGACGCCGGCCTCGAGCGCCTCGAGGGCCCGCTTGTACTGGTGGTGGATGTCGGCGACGATCGGCACCGGCGACCGGGGGATGATCCGGGCCAGACCCTCGGCGGCCTCCGGCTCGTTGCACGTGCACCGCACGATGTCGCAGCCGGCGGCGGCGAGGGCGTAGATCTGCTGGAGCGTGGCATCGACGTCGGCCGTCTTCGTGACGGTCATCGACTGGACGCTGATCGGCGCCCCACCGCCGACCGCCACGTCACCCACCATGATCTGGCGGGTCGGGCGCCGGGGGAAGCTGGACTCGCCGACCTGCATCAGAGGCTGACCGGGTCGGTGATGTCCATGTAGATCGTGGTGACGCCGAGCAGCACGAGGAAGAAGAACACCACGTAGACCACCGGCAGCAGCTTGGCCATGTCGACGTGGTAGCGCTGCCGACCGGGCTGGAACGCCTCCCGGATCCGCTCGTACGTCGCGACCACCACGTGGCCGCCGTCGAGGGGCAGCACGGGCAGCAGGTTGAAGATGCCGATGGTGATGTTGATGCCGACGAAGAACAGCAGGAAGCCGAGCAGGCCGTTCTCGGTCAGGTCGGCGCCGATGCCGATGGCGCCCACGATGGAGATGATCCGGTCGGCGTCGGGCGACTCGGCCGGCGGTGCCTGCTGGGAGCTCCCGGGCGTGGGCTCGGGCGCCTCGACCGCCGCGGAGTCGTCGCTGCCGCTGCTGACGACGTCGTCGAAGAAGTCCGTCGGGCTGAAGGAGCCGATGAAGCCGAGCGTGGCCGTCGTCTGCTCCCAGAAGTCGCCGATCGAGGCGCCGACGGCCCGGACCGGCCCGACGGTGGTGGTCACCAGGTCCCGACGGATGCCGAGCTGACCACGTGACGAGTCGCTGGGGGCCACGCCGATCTCCACCGGCACGCTGACCACCTCGCCGGCTCGCAGCACCGAGAGGCTGACCTCCTCGCCGGGACGCTCGGCGATGTCCTCGGCGAAGGCGGTGAAGGTCTCGTAGCGGGTCCCGTCGACCTCGAGGACCCGGTCACCGGTGCGCAGGCCGGCATCGTCTGCGGCGCTGTCCTCGACGACCTCGCCGACCTCCCACTCCTTGTCCTCGGTGAGGCTGCCGCCGGGGATGCCGACGAAGGCGTAGAGGACGAACAGGAGCAGGAGCGCCTGCAGGAAGTGCATGGTGGAGCCTGCGACGGCCACGGCCATGCGGCGCGGGTAGCTGGCCTGGCGGTAGGTCTTGGCCTCGTCGGCGGGGTCGACCTCGTCGAGGTTGTTCATCCCGATGACCTTCACGTAGGCCCCGGCCGGGATGACCTTGAGGCCGTACTCGGTCTCGCCCCGCTGGAACGACCAGATGCGGGGGCCGAAGCCGATGAAGAACTCGGTGACCTTCATCCCGCCCCACTTGGCGGTCAGGTAGTGGCCGAGCTCGTGGAGGAAGATCATCACGACGACGCCGAGGACGACGACGAGGGGCGCCCAGCCGCCGGCGATGCCGAGCCAGGCCACCAGGGCGGCGAGGATCGCGAGGCGCG
>CAZCJT010000409.1:0-3077 GCA_964498565.1 uncultured Acidimicrobiaceae bacterium | reverse complement strand
CCAGGGTGCCCACCGCGATCACCCGGCCGCCGGCGACGGCCATCGCCGGAGCCGGCGGCGCACCCGTGTGCGCTGCCGCCACCACGGGGACCTCCACCAGCAACCCGCCCCCGGAGGCGAGCGTCATGGGCGGGGCAGGAGCCCTTCCAGCACCGGCACCAGGCGGCGGCGGACGACCTTGCCGGTGGAGGTGCGGGGCAGCTCGTCGACCACCACCACCCGCTCGGGGCGCTTGTGCCCGGGCAGGCGCTCGGCGCAGAACGCGGTGAGCTCGTCCTCGGTGCACGTGGCGCCGTCGCGCAGCACGGCGGCGGCGACGACCCGCTCACCCCACTCCTCGTCGGGCATGCCGGCCGCCGCGGCCTCGGCCACGTCGGGGTGCTCGTACAGGACGGCCTCCACCTCCTCGGGAGCGATGTTCTCGCCGCCCCGGATGATGAGGTCGTTGGCCCGGCCGGCCAGGAACAGGTAGCCGTCCTCGTCGAGGAACCCGAGGTCGCCGGTGTGCACCCAGCCCTCGTCGTCGATGGTGACCCGGGTCTTCTCGTCCGACCCCCAGTAGCCCCGCATGGCCCGCCCGGTGCGCAGCTGCACCTCACCGACCTCGCCCGGGCCCAGCGGGTCGCCCATGGGGTCGACGATGCGGGCCTCGACGTCGTCGACCGGGCGGCCCACGGACGCCAGCCGTCGCAGCTTGCGGGCCCGCTCCGCGTCGTCGCCGTCGATGCGGTGGTCATCGGCGCTGAGCACGGCGACGGTCGCCGTGGTCTCGGTCTGCCCGTAGGACCCGGAGAACCCCACCGTGGGCGGGAACACCTCGATGGCCCGCCGGATCACCGCCGGCGGCATCGGCGCGGCGCCGTAGGTGACGTTCTCCAGGCTGGACAGGTCGGCGCCGGCCAGCTCCGGCGTGTCGAGCATCCGGGCGAGCATGGTCGGGACCAGGAACGCGTGGGTGACCCGCTCCTCCTGCGCCGCCTGCAGCCAGGCCGCCGGTTCGAACTGGGGCAGCAGGTGGGTGCGCCGGCCCGTCCACAGGGCGTTGATCAGCGACGTCAGACCGGCCACGTGGTACAGCGGCGCGGCGAGCAGGGACACGCCGTGGTCCTCGCCGTCGGCGGCGTCGTTGGCGCCCATGACGTAGCCGGTGAGCGCCCCGTGGGTCAGCATCACGCCCTTGGGCAGCGACGTGGTGCCGCTGGTGTAGAGCAGCACGGCCACGTCGTCGTCGTCCACGTCGGCCAGGTCCCAGTCGGACTCCGCGGCATCACGGGCGGCGGCGTAGCCGTCCGGGTCGTCGAGGACCACGACGTCCACCGAGGCGGGCCGCACCGAGTCGAGCAGCTCCCGGTAGCGGGCGTCGGTGAACACCAGCCGGGCGCCGGAGTCGCGGACGAGGTGGCCGGCCTCCTCGGCGTTGGCCCGGTAGTTCATGGGCACGACGGTGACCCCGCGGGCGGCCGCGCCGAGCAGCAGCTCGACCAGCTCGGGGCGGTTGACCGCCATGGCGCCGACCCGATCGCCCGGGCCGAGCCCGTGGGCGGCGAGCAGCCCCGCCACCCGGGCGACTCGGGCACGGAGCTCGTCGTAGGTGAGCCGTTCGCCGGCCGATGTCACGGCGAGCGTGTGGCCGGCGATCGACGCCGGGATGTCGAGCAGCATCGCCAGGTTCACGGGTGTCCTCCGAGCAGGGCGGGCGGTCGGTGCAGGAGTGGCTCAGATCGGGTTGCCGGCGGCGTCGAGGTAGGTGAGCGTGATGTGCCCGTCCTCCTCGAGCGCCCGGAACTCGTCGTCGTCGAGGCCGAGCACCTCCCGGTAGACGTAGTCGTTGTCGTGGCCCATGGCGCCGATCGGACCCCACCGCATGTCCGGGCCGTCCCAGTGCCACAGGTGGGCCGGGTGGTCGTAGGGCTTGTCGATCGACGGCGACACGTTGGGCCGGAAGAACCCCCGGGCCCGCAGGTGCGGGTCGACGAGGGCTTCACGCTCGTTCAGCACCGGCCCGGCCGGGACGCCGTTGCCCTGGCAGCGGTGGAACACCTCGTCGGGGGTGAGCTCCGACGTCCACGCCGCGATGCCGGCGTCGATGTCGTCGTGGGCGTCGCGCCGGCCCTCGGCGGTGGCGAAGCGGTCGTCGTCGGCCCACGCCGGGCTCCCCATCGCCGCCTTCAGCCCCTGCCACTGCTGGTCGTCACCCACGGAGATGACGGCCCAGCGGTCGTCGCCGGCGCACGGGTAGCAACCCTGTGGCGCGCGGGTGGCGTGGCGGTTGCCGAGCGGCGTGTGCTCCCGGCCGGTGCGGGCGGCATCGACGAAGAACTCGCCGATGTGCTGCATGACGTTCTCGGACTGGGCCATCTCGATGAAGGAGCCGGCACCCGTCTCCTCCCGGCGCTTCAGCGCGGCCATGACCGCGAAGGCCCCGGCCGCGCCGCTGGCCGGGTCCATGTGGAACACCGACGTGGTCGACGTCGGGTCGGCGTCGTGGTACCCGCGCAGCGACGTGAGCCCGGAGATGGCCTCGAAGTGGGCGCCGAACCCGACGTAGTCGTGGTACGGCCCGTCCAGCCCCATCGGTGGCATCCGCAGCACGCTGAGCCGGGGGTTGCGGGCGTGGAGGGCCTCCCAGCCCACGCCCAGCTTGTCGAGCACGCCGGCGGCGTTGTTCTCGACCACCACGTCGGCGACCTCGGCCAGGCGCAGGAACGTCTCGACGCCGAGCGGCGTGCCCAGGTTCAACGTGGCGATCCGCTTGTTGCGGGCATGGCAGTTGAACATCGCGTGGCGGTTCCACGGGTCCTCGCCCGGGTCGCCCTCGGGGAACGCTCCGGCCAGCGCGCCGAGGGCGTCGGCCAGCTCCTTGGTGAGCCGGGGGGCGAAGCCCTTGGTGCTCGACGGGAACAGCCACGGGTTGTCGAGCCGGATCACCTCGGCACCGAGGTCGCTGAGCAGCATGGTGACGTACGGGCCGGCCCACACCACGGTGAGGTCGAGCACCCGCACGCCCTCGAGCGGGAGCCGCTCGGCGGCGGGCGCCGGCGGCTGCGCCTTGGGCGTCACCGGCTCGGCCCGCACCT
>CAZCJT010000408.1:0-3077 GCA_964498565.1 uncultured Acidimicrobiaceae bacterium | reverse complement strand
CGCCGGCGACGACGCCGACCACGGGCCCGCCGGCGCCCACCATGCTCCTGTAGCCCATGGCCTGGGCCCGCCGCTCCTTGGGGAACAGCCGGTTGATGAGGGCGAGCGAGGCTGGGCCGACCGCGGCGCCGGTGGCGGCGCCGAGGATGCGGAAGGCGAGCAGCGACGGCGCGTCCCACGCCACGGCGGTGAGGCCGGCGAACACGATGACGGCCACCATGGACCAGGAGTAGACGCGGCGGTGGCCCTTGAGGTCGCCCAGCTTCCCCGCGCTCGGTCCGAACACGGCGAAGGCCAGGAGCGGACCGGTGACCAGCCAGGTCAGCGTGGACTCGTTCGAGCCGAGGTCGTCGGCGATGCGCGGGATGGAGACCGACAGGATCGTGATGGTGAAGCCCACGCTGAACAGACCGAGCAGCACGGTGGTCAGCACCAGCCACGGGTACCGGGGCGACTGCTTGGCCCGGTCCGCCATGCGCTGGCGGAACAGCAGCGACCACGGCATCACGGGGACCTCGTCGGCCCCGAGCGCGTCGATGCTCAGCTCGTCGAGGTGCGCGCCGGGCCCGCCGGTGCCGGGCCTGCCGCCGTCCACGCCGGCGACGCTACCGACTTGACCGGCGGGTCAGGTAGCCGGAGGTGAGACCGGCGTCACGCGGGCGCGGCACGGGCCGGCCCTGGAGGGACGGCCTGCCTCGTCGCAGTGGCTGGGGATCACTGCGTCCGGCATGGCCGCCCCACCGGGACCGGCCCGTGGCCGGCGATGGTAGCCATCTGGCACAGTCCTGGCACCGGCGGGGACCGAACTCCTGAATCCGTCAGGCGAGCCGATCGAGGGTCTCGTGGAGGTCGTCGATGGACCACCGGGCGTCCTGCTCGAACGTGGCACCGAACTGCCAGCCGTCCATGAAGCGGATCGTGCCGCCCTGCACGAACATGGTCCGTCCGTTCAACCGGCACCCGGCGGCTCCGAGGTAGGCCACGACCGGCGACACGTGCGCCGGGTCCCACAGGTCGAACTGCACGCCGTCCCCGGGCGCGGCCACGATCTCGGAGAGGCCGGGCGACGCCTCGGTGAGCCTCGTGCGAGCCGCCGGGACGATGCAGTTCGACCGCACGCCGTAGCGGGACAGCTCCTGCGCGCAGATCTGGGAGAAGGCGGCGATGCCGGCCTTGGCGGTGCCGTAGTTCGTCTGCCCCGGGTTGCCGAGCAGCCCCGACGTGGACGAGGTGTTGATGACCGTCGCCCGACGCTGGGAGCCCGCCTTGACCTGGTCGCGCCAGTAGGCGGCGGCGAACCGGGTGGGCACGAAGTGACCCTTCAGGTGCACGGCCGTGACCGTGTCCCACTCCTCCTCGGTCATGTGCACGAGGGCCCGGTCCCGGAGGATGCCGGCGTTGTTGACGAGCACGTCGAGGCCCCCGAAGGTGTCCACGGCCGCCTGGATCAGCGCCTCGCCCCCGGCCCACGTGGCCACGTCGTCGTGGTTCGCGATCGCCTCGCCGCCCGCGGCCCGGATCTCCTCGACCACCTGATCGGCTGCGCTCGGGTCGCCACCGTCGCCGTCGGGTCCGCTGCCGATGTCGTTGACCACGACCCGGGCGCCCTCGGCGGCGAACAGCAGGGCGTGGGCCCGTCCGAGCCCGCGGCCTGCGCCGGTGATGACCGTGATCCTGCCCTCGAGCGAACCCACTCCGTGTCCCTTCTGCTGCGCGCCATCCCGCCGTGCGCGAGCAGACAGTGCTGTCCACGGGCGAGACAGGTCAAGTCGGACCCGGCCGGCGGGTCACCCGCCGCTCGCGGATCGTGGTCGCGGTTCGATCGGGACCTCGTAGGTGAACGTGGTCCCGACGCCTTCCTCGCTCTCCACCCGGATCGTGCCCCCGTGCGCCTCGACCAGCGACCGGCAGATGTAGAGGCCGAGGCCGGTGCCCATCGCCTGCTTGGCGGCGGCGGAGTCGACGCGGGAGAACTTGGCGAACAGCTTCGGCAGCTCGGCGGCCGGGATGCCCGCACCCCGGTCGGTGACCGCGACCTCCACCACGTCGCCCTGGCGGGCCACGGCGACGGTGATGGGCGCGTCGGGTGCCGAGTGCTTGGCTCCGTTGGACAGCAGGTTCATCAGCACCTGCCACTGCCGGGACTCGTCGGCCAGGACCGTCGGGACGTCGTCGGCGATGTCGAGGTGGAACTCGCGCCTGGACTCGTGGGCCGCCATCTCCGCCACCGTCCGGCGCACCAGATCCGGGAGGTCCACCGGGTCGTGGGCCACCTCGAGCTCGCCGGACTCGATGCGGGCGAACTGGAGGAGGTTGTCGACGAACTCGGACAGGCGGCGGGTGTTGCTGATGATGCGCTGGAGCAGCTTGACCTGCTCCTCCGGCCCCAGCCGGTCGCCGAAGTCGGTGAGCGTCTGGGCGAACCCGAGGATGATCGTGAGCGGCGTGCGCAGGTCGTGGGCGGTGATGGCGATGAGCTCGGTGCGGAACTGGTCGAGGCGGCGGAGGCGCTCGGTGATCTGCTGCTCCCGCTCGTAGGCCTGGCGCAGCTCGGCGACGCGCTCGTCCAGCTCGGCGTTGGCGTCGCGCAGCTCGCCGGTGCGCTCGACGATCCGGTCCTCGAGGCTCTCGGTGAGGGCCTGGATCTCGGCGAAGCCCTCCGCGTTCTCGAGGGCGCCGCCGGCCAGGGCGGTGAGGAAGCCGGCGATGCGGATCTCGTCCTCTCCGAAGACCCCACCCAGCTCCCGGTGCGTCACGTACAGGCAGCCCACCGGCTCGCCGCGCACCCGGACCGGCGCGCACAGGACCGATCGCACGCCGGAGAGCAGGAGGCTGTCGCTGGCGTCGGCGTCCAGCAGCTCGCGCACCACCGCGGTGTCGCCGGCGAGGACCTCGGCCAGGAGGGACCGGGACGGTTCGGCGCCGGTGCCCGTCACGACGGTGAGGGCGCCGACGTCGGGGTGGCGGGCCAGGCCGGGAGCGGAGAGCACGAGGCAGTCCTGGGGCCGCAGGAGGGCGGCGGCGGACGAGGCGAGCGCGTGCAGCACGGCGTCGACCTCGAGCGTGGAGGCGATGGT
>CAZCJT010000407.1:0-3085 GCA_964498565.1 uncultured Acidimicrobiaceae bacterium | reverse complement strand
GGCCCCCTGCCCTCCACCCAGGCCGACGCCGGCGCGGAGGCCGACGTCGTCGACACCCCCGCCTCGGAGATCATCACCGAGGGCGCGGTCGGTGCCGACCCGGTGGGCCCCGACGTCCAGATGCCGTCCCCGTCCGCCGACTCCCCGGAGGACGCCGGCGTGTCGGAGGCCGGCCTCGCCGACGCCGCACCCCCCGTTCCCGACAGCGCCGGTCCGGAAGGCACCCGCGAGAACACGGAGTCCTGAACCCCATGGCTGACTTCACCGCCAAGGACGTCCAGGCCCTGCGCCAGGCAACCGGCGCCGGCATGATGGACGCCAAGAAGGCCCTCGTCGACGCCGAGGGCGACTTCGACGCCGCGGCCAAGAAGCTGCGCGAGAAGGGCCTGGCCAAGGCGGCCACCCGCACCGACCGCGAGAACGTCGAGGGGGCCGTTGCCGTCGCCGAGACCGACACGGCCGCCGCCATCGTCCAGCTCAAGTCCGAGACCGACTTCTCCGCCAAGTCGGCCGACTTCGTCACGCTCACCCAGGACATCGCCGACGCAGTGGCCGCCGGGGGTCCGGGGGCGGTGGAGCAGTTCACCGGTCGCATCGACGACCTCAAGGTGACGCTCAAGGAGAACATCGACCTGGGCACGGTGACCCACATCGAGAAGGGCGCGGGCCAGGTCATCGACACCTACGTCCACATCCAGGACGGTCGGGGCGTGAACGGCGTGGTCACGGTGCTCGACGGCGGCGACGCCGAGCTGGCCCACGACATCTCGATCCACATCGCGTTCACCAAGCCGGCGTACCTGCGCCGCGACCAGGTGCCCCAGGCGGCCATCGACGAGGAGCGCTCGACGCTCGAGGAGATCACCCGCAAGGAGGGCAAGCCCGAGCAGGCGCTGCCCAAGATCGTCGAGGGCCGCCTCGACGGGTGGTTCCGCGACCAGGTGCTGCTCGAGCAGAAGTTCGTGCGCGACGAGAAGGTCACCATCGAAAAGCTCCTCGGTGACGCCTCCCTCGTCCGCTACGAGCAGGTCGTCGTCGGGGGCTGAGCATCTCCGCCGAGGACCAGACCGAGGGTGCGGTCACGCCCCGGTGGGGCCGTGTCCTGCTGAAGCTCTCCGGCGAGGCGTTCGCCGGACCGGTCGGCTTCGGCATCGACGGTGACACCGTCGGCCAGATCGCCGAGGAGGTCCTGGACTGCCGGCGCCTCGGTGTCGACGTGGCCGTGGTCGTGGGCGGCGGCAACCTCTGGCGCGGGATGACCGGTGCCGGCAAGGGCATGGACCGGGCCCAGGCCGACTACATGGGGATGCTCGGCACGGTGATGAACGCCCTGGCGCTGCAGGACATCCTCGAACGCAAGGGCCAGCCGACCCGCGTCCAGACCGCCATCCACATGGCCCAGATCGCCGAGCCCTACATCCGCCGGCGGGCCATCCGCCACCTCGAGAAGGGCCGGGTCGTGATCTTCGGCGCCGGCAACGGCAACCCCTTCTTCACCACCGACACCACCGCAGCGCTGCGGGCGGTGGAGATCGAGGCCGAGGCGGTGCTCAAGGGCAGCCACTCGGGCGTCGACGGGATCTACACCGCCGACCCCCGCACCCACCCCGACGCCACCAAGCTCGACCACCTCACGTACCTCGACGTGCTCAACCGGGGCCTGGCCGTCATGGACTCCACCGCCATCACGCTGTGCATGGACAACGACCTGCCCATCCTGGTGTTCGACCTGATGACGCCGGGCAACGTGAGGTCCATCTTGGAGGGTCAGGCGATCGGTACGCTGGTTTCGTGAGCGACGACCTCGTGTCGATGATCCTCGACGACGCCGCGGCCAAGATGTCGGCCTCCGTGTCGCGGACCCGGGAGGAGTTCTCGGCGGTCCGCACGGGACGCGCCGCACCGGCCCTCGTCGAGAAGCTGCAGGTCGAGTACTACGGCACCGACGTGCCCCTCCAGCAGCTGGCCGGCTTCGCCGTGCCGGAGGCCCGCACGCTGCTCATCACGCCCTTCGACAAGGACGCGCTCCCCGCCATCGAGAAGGCGATCCAGCAGTCCGACCTCGGCCTCAACCCGTCCAGCGACGGCGTGGTCATCCGCCTGAACTTCCCGCAGCTCACCGAGGAGCGGCGCAAGTCCTACGTCAAGGTCGTCAAGCAGAAGGCCGAGGACGGGCGGGTCCAGATCCGCAACGCCCGGCGCCACGCCCGCCAGGAGTTGGAAGGCCTCCAGAAGGACGGCGACATCTCCGAGGACGACCTGGCCCGGGCCGAGAAGGAGCTCGACAAGGTCACCCAGGCCCGCGAGGCCGAGATCGACAAGGCGCTGGACCAGAAGGAGCAGGAGCTCCTCGAGGTCTGAGCGACCGGAGGCGACAGCGCATGAGTGACGACGAGAACCTGTCCGACGGCATCGGCCGCGAGCGACCCGATCCCGAGGGGGTGCGCATCATCGGGGCCGAGGAGGCCGCCGAGGCGCTGAGCCGAGACGATGTCGCCCGGCGCCGCGCTCCCGAGGAGCCCCGGCCCGGAGACCGCCCCGGCCCCCCGCCCGAGGACGCCCCCGAGCCGGTCCTGCGGTTCCCGCTGTCGTCGTCGGCCGCGGACGAGCCCTCGGCCGAGCTGCCCCACTGGACCGAACCACCCACCGGGCAGCAGCCGGCGATCGGCGGCACCATCTTCGACGACGACCAGGGCGACGAGGAGTGGTCGGGCTTCTCCGCCGCCCCCCGCTGGCGCGACGAGCGCGACGACTGGTCCGACGACCAGGACCTCCGGTCCTTCGGCGGTGACGACACCCGGGTCGGCGCCCTCGACACCGACCGACCCGATCCCGACGACTTCTTCACCTTCGACGATCTCGACGCGCCGCCGGTCGGTCGCTCGGTGTTCGCCGACGCTGACCCGTACGACCCCCCTGCCGAGGCCTACGACGACGACGTCGCCTACGACGAGCTCGCCTACGACGACGTGGCCTACGACGACGACGACCTCGACCCCAGCGGGCCCAACCCGGCCGTGGCCACCGGCCCCCGCAAGATCGTGGTCGGCGGCGGTCGGGTCACCCCCGGCGGGCCGCCGCCGGC
>CAZCJT010000406.1:0-3102 GCA_964498565.1 uncultured Acidimicrobiaceae bacterium | reverse complement strand
CGCGGCGTCGGCGGCCTGAGCCGGCGGCCGGCCGGATGGGCCGGCCGCCGGAGCAGTCGCAGGTCGGGTCAGCGCAGGTCGAACCGGTCCAGGGTCATGACCTTGTCCCAAGCCTTCACGAAGTCGCGGACGAACCGCTCTCCGCCGTCGGACTGGCCGTAGACCTCGGCGATCGCCCGCAGCTGCGAGTTCGAGCCGAAGACGAGGTCATGGGCCGTGGCGGTCCAGCGGACCTCGCCCGTCGCGGTGTCCTTGGCCTCGTAGACGTGCTCCTCGTTCGAGGTCTCCCACTCGACGCCAGGCGCCAGCAGGTTCACGAAGAAGTCGTTCGTGAGCGTCCCGGGCCGGTCGGTGAGCACGCCGTGCGACGTGCCGCCGACGTTGGCACCGAGGGCCCGCATGCCACCGACCAGCACGGTCATCTCCGGCGCGCTGAGCCGCAGGAGGTTGGCCTTGTCCAGCAGCCGCTGCTCCGGCGGCAGCTTGTCGCCGGGGGTGATGTGGTTTCGGAAGCCGTCACCACGGGGCTCGAGCACCCGGAACGAGTCGACGTCGGTCATGTCCTCGGTGGCGTCGGTGCGGCCGGGCGAGAACGGCACGGTGACGTCGAAGCCGGCGTCCTTGGCCGCCTTCTCGACCGCGGCGGAACCGGCCAGGACGATCAGGTCGGCGAGGGAGATCCGCACGCCGCCGCGCTGGGACTCGTTGAAGTCCTGCTGGATCTGCTCGAGCGTCTGCAGCACCGACGAGAGCTCGGCGGGCTCGTTGACCTCCCAGTCCTTCTGCGGGGCGAGGCGGATGCGGGCGCCGTTGGCGCCGCCGCGCTTGTCGGTGTCGCGGTAGGTCGACGCCGACGCCCACGCCGTCTTCACCAGCTGCGCCGTGGTGAGACCGGAGTCGAGCACCCGCTGCTCGAGATCCGCGATCTCGGCGTCACCGACGGGGTCGTGGTCGACGTCGGGCACGGGGTCCTGCCACAGCTGGGGCTCGGGGACCCAGGGGCCGAGCATCCGGGAGACCGGGCCCATGTCGCGGTGGAGGAGCTTGTACCAGGCCCGGGCGAACGCGTCGGCGAACGCCTGGGGGTCGTCGCGGAAGCGCTCGGAGATCTTCCGGTAGGCCGGGTCGGTGATCAGGGCCAGGTCGGTGGTCGCCATCATCGGCGGGTTCTTCTTGCCCTCGATGTGGGCGTCCGGGACCAGCTCCTGGCCCTCGGGGTCCTCGGGCTGCCACTGCTTGGCGCCGGCGGGGCTCTCGACGAGCTCCCACTCGAAGCCGAACAGGGTCTCCCAGAAGCTGTTGTCCCACTGGATGGGTGTGGGGGTCCAGGCGCCCTCGAGTCCGGAGGTGATGGTGTCGGGGCCCTTGCCGGTGCCGTGCTGGTTCTTCCAGCCCAGGCCCATGGAGTGCACCGGGCAGCCCTCGGGCTCGGGGCCGACGAGGTCGGGGTTCCCGGCGCCGTGGGTCTTGCCGAACGTGTGACCGCCGGCGATCAGGGCCACGGTCTCCTGGTCGTCCATCGCCATGCGGGCGAAGGTGACGCGGATGTCGTGGGCGGCGGCGAGCGGATCCGGCTTGCCCTTCGGGCCCTCCGGGTTCACGTAGATGAGGCCCATCGTGACGTTGCCGAAGGGCGTGTCCTCGAGGTCGAGCGGGTCGTCGTCGGCGTAGCGCTCGTCGCCGAGCCAGGTGTCCTCCGGGCCCCAGAAGACCTCCTCGGGCTCCCAGATGTCTTCGCGCCCGAAGGCGAAGCCGAAGGTCTCGAAGCCCATGTCCTCGAGGGCGACGTTGCCGGCCAGCACGAGCAGGTCGGCCCACGACACCTTGTTGCCGTACTTCTGCTTCACCGGCCACAGCAGGCGGCGGGCCTTGTCGAGGTTGGCGTTGTCCGGCCAGCTGTTGAGCGGCGCGAAGCGCTGGCCGCCGTCACCCCCGCCACCCCGGCCGTCCTCGATGCGGTAGGTCCCGGCCTGGTGCCAGGTCATGCGGATGAACAGCGGGCCGTAGTGGCCCCAGTCGGCGGGCCACCAGTCCTGGGAGTCGTGCATGACGTCGATGAGGTCCTGCTTCAGCGCCTCGACGTCGAGGTCGGCGAAGGCGGCCCGGTAGTCGAAGTCGTCACCGAGCGGGTTGCCCCGCGGGTGGTGCTGGTGCAGGACGCTCAGGTCGAGCTGGTTCGGCCACCAGTCCTGGTTGCGGCGGGGCCGGCCGCCGGTCTTGGGCTCCGGCGAGTCGATCGCCGGGTTCTCGCTCTCGCTGCTGCTCGCGGTGTCGGCCTTGTCGACCATGTCCTCGGGCTCGGGCATCCTGTGTCCTCCTGGATCGCGGTGGTGCTCCCAGGACTACCAGCCCGCGGTGGGGGTGTCTCCGCGATCGTGGCTATGCCCTCCATAACCTGAGCCTCTCACACTCGAACGTGCGTTCGTCTACGGTTCCTGACGTGGGGTTCAACAACCCGGGCGTGTCCTGGACCGAGCTCGAGCGGACGCTCTCCGACCGGCACCGCAAGCCCACGCGCGCCGAGGGCGACGGCGGCGACAGCCCGGCGTGGTCCTACCACCGGCCCTCCTACGTCCCCCCGGCCGACCTGCAGCGTCGCGTCGCCGGCATGCCCTACGCCGAGCTGCACTGCCACTCGAACTTCAGCTTCCTCGACGGCGCCTCCCACCCCGAGGCCCTGGCCGAGGAGGCCACCCGCCTCGGCCTCGAGGCGCTCGCCCTCACGGACCACGACGGCTTCTACGGCGTTGTCCGCTTCGCCGAGGCCGCCCGGGCCCACGGTCTGCCCACCGTGTTCGGTGCCGAGCTGTCCCTCGGGCTCACCCAGCCCCAGAACGGCACCGCCGCCCCCGAGGGCTCCCACCTGCTGGTGCTGGCCCGGGGTCCGGCCGGCTACGCCCGCCTGGCCGACACCATCTCCACCGCCCAGCTCGCCGGGGCCCAGAAGGGCAAGCCGGTCTACGACGGCATCGACTGGTCCCGGGCCCACGGCGGTGAGTGGCTGGTGCTCACCGGGTGCCGCAAGGGGGCGGTGAACCGGGCGCTGCACGCCCACGGCCCGGCCGCCGCCGAGCGCGAGGTGCGCCGGTTGGTCGACACCTT
>CAZCJT010000405.1:0-3107 GCA_964498565.1 uncultured Acidimicrobiaceae bacterium | reverse complement strand
GGGGCTGGGCGGCGCCCAGTCGCCGCTCGGGGCGCCGAAGAGGGGGCCCCGGGCGAGGACAACGCCCAGGGCACGCAGCTCGTCGAGCTGGTCGTGTCGCTCGACCCCCTCGGCGATGACGTGGATGTCCTCGTGCTCGGCGAAGGCCACGTAGGCACGCACCACCGAGCGGTTGGCCGGCTCGTGGATGATGTCGCGCACCAGCGGGGCGTCGAGCTTCACGAACGTGGGGCGGACCCGGGCGATCATCGCCAGGCTGACGCCCGAGGTGTTCTCGAGGGACAGGTGGATGCCGGCGGTGGCCAGCGCATCGAGCTCGGAGGACAGGTCGATGAGGCGGTCGACCTCGGCGCCGCGGACGTCGACGACGATGCGCGAGCCGAGCCGCTCACACTCCTCGTACAGGCGGGGATCGCCGAGCAGCTCGGCGCTGACGTGGACGAACACCAGCCCGTCGTCGGGCGGGGATCCGGCGGCGGCGAGGGAGGCCAGGACGGCGAGGCCCCCGTCGGGTGCGTCGTCGACCCAGCGGTGGGGCCGTGCCTCCCACCCGATCGGACGCCCGGTACGGAGGTCGACGATGGGCTGGAAGCGGGCGCGCCGCGGTGAGGCCTCGGCGGCGTCGCCGGGCCCAGCCTGCGCTGAGGCCTCTCGCCCGCTTGTCAAGCCGCCACCCTCCAGACGCATCTCCACGTCGATCGGGCAGGCCCCACAGGCCTGCCGGTACGATCGACGCTCTCCCGCGGCGAACTGTACGCGATCTGGATCCCTTGATTTCACATCCAGATCGAATTGGTCCGGACGCCCTATGCGTTCATCGGTCGAACCGGACGAACCAGCCCCGCTCACTACGTGGCGGGTGTGCCGCCCTCCGTGGCGTAACCGGATTCCTCCAGCTCCTCGGCGACCTCGGGGCCGCCGCTGCGCTCGATCCGGCCAGCCACCAACACGTGCACGACATCGGGCCGCAGCTCGGTGAAGAGCCGTCGGTAGTGGGTGATGGCCAGCACGCCGAGGCCCTCGTCGGTGAGCTGCTCGATGCGCCGGCTGACATCGCGCAGCGCGTCGATGTCGAGGCCGGAGTCGATCTCGTCGAGGATCGCGATGCGAGGGCGGACGGTGGCGAGCTGCACCGTCTCGTTGCGCTTCTTCTCGCCGCCGGAGAGGTCGACGTTGAGGGGGCGGTCGAGGAAGCGGGGCTCGAAGCCGATGTTGGCGGCCTCGGCGGCGATGGTGGCGGGCACGGTTTGCGAGTCGCGGCCCGCGGCGGTGGCCGACTCGACGAGCATCTCCTCGAGCCGGACGCCCGGCACCTCGACCGGGTACTGCATGGCGAGGAACAGGCCGGCCTTGGCGCGCTCCCACGCCGGCAGGGCGAGCAGGTCGACGCCGTCGAGCGTGGCGGTGCCCCCCGTGACGGTGTAGCTGGGGTGCCCGGCCAGCACGCCCGACAGCGTGGACTTGCCAGCACCGTTGGGACCCATGACGGCGTGGACCTCGCCCGAGGACACGGCGAGGTCGACGCCGTTGAGGATCTGCTTGCCGGCCACATCGGCGGTGAGGCCACGGATCTCGAGGGTGCTCATGGGTTCAGCTCCACGTGGATCTCGCCGTCGGTCACGGTGACCTGGTACGTCGGCGTCGGCTTGGTGGCAGGGAGGACCGTGGGCACGCCGTCGTCGAGTCGGAACGTGCTGCCGTGCTTCCAGCACTCGATGGTGCCGGCCTCGCAGTCGACCTCACCCTCGGACAGGGAGATGTCGGCGTGGGTGCACCGGTCACCGATGACGTACACGTCGTCACCGCAGCGCACGACGGCGAGCCGGTGCCCGTCGATGTCGACCCGGATGGCGCTGTCCGCCGCGACGTCGTCGAGGGAGCAGATGCGGGTGCTCATGGCATCGTCCGTTCCAGCTTCGCCTCGAGGGAGGCGCGCACCAGGTCGTCGAGGGCACCGAGCTCGAGGCCCCGGAGGACCTCGTCGAAGAAGCCCCGCACGATGAGGCGCTCGGCCCGACCGGTGGGCACGCCCCGGCTCTCGAGGTAGAAGCGCTGCTCGGCATCCACCGGCCCGACGGTGGAGGCGTGGCTGCACTGCACCTCGTTGTTCTCGATCTCCAGGTTCGGTACCGACTCGGCCCACGCCTCGTCGGAGAGCTTGATGTTCCGGTTGGTCTGGAACGCCTGCGTGCCCCGCGCCGTCGGGCGGATCTTGATGAGGCCGGTGTAGACCGACGCGCCCCGCTCGCCCAGCGCCCCCTTGAACAACAGGTTCGAGGTGGTGTCGGGCGCGACGTGGTCCTGGAAGGTCCGGAAGTCGAGCAGCTGGGAGCCGTCGCCGAAGTAGGCAGCGGTGATCTCGCCGTGGGCGCCGCGACCGGCGAGCGTGGTGTCGACCCGCATGCGGGCGTAGTCGCCACCGAAGGCGGCGGCACCGGCGTGGAGCGTCCCGCCCTGGCCCACCACCGACGCCAGGCGGCCGATCTGCCAGGCGCCGTCTCCGAGGAGCTGGAGGGTGCGGTGCCGAAGGGTGGCGTCGCGACCGACGGCGAGCTCCGTGACCGGCAGGGCCAGCGTGCGGACGCCGTCGGGGCCGTGGTGGACCTCGACGACCGATGCGCTCGCCGCCTGCCCGACCTCGACGACCAGCCGGGGGAAGCAGGCCACGCCGTCGGGGCCGCTGGTGTGGACGACCACGATCTGGCCGGCGTCGACACCCTCGGGCACCTGGACCACGATGGGAGACGCGAACGCGTCGTGCAGCGCGCCCAGTGCGTCGGCGGTGTCGAGCACCGAGCCCAGGGGGCCGTCGGCGGCCAGGTCGTCCCCCGTGGTGATGCGCACCTTCGCACCGTCGGCGAGGTCGACCCGGGTCACCTGGCCGGCGACCGTCCAGACCACGGCGTCGGCGCCGGAGGTCAGGCCGAGCAGCATGTCGGCCCGTCCCGGCTCGGTGCCGTCGACATCCGCGACGGTGCTCGGCCGGTACCGCTCGAGGTCCAGGTCGCCGATCCGGCTGTAGCGCCACACCTCCTCCTCGGCCGAGGGCAGCTCTGCGCCGGCGAAGCGCTCGGCGGCGGCCCGGCGGCGGTCGACGAGCCACTGGG
>CAZCJT010000404.1:0-3107 GCA_964498565.1 uncultured Acidimicrobiaceae bacterium | reverse complement strand
GGCGTCGACCCAGTCCGGCCGCCCGAGCGCGGCGCCGGCCTCGGCGAGCGCAGCGACCCAGTGGGCGTTCCACTCGGTGAGCACCTTGTCGTCCAGGCCGGGCCGGGGACGTCCAGACCGGGCGGCGGCCAGCGCACGCCGTGCCTGCTCGATCGGCTCCGGGCGGATCCAGTCCCCCCGGTGGTGGGTGCGCACCGGGATCCAGCGTCCCTCGAAGTTGGCGGGGCGGTCGAGCTCCCACCAGGCCAGGGCGTCGTCCACCACATGACCGAGCCCCGCATCCGCGAGCGACGTGCGCACCTCGTCGGGGGTGAACGTGTAGAACGCGCCCTCTTCGCTTTGTCCGCTGGCATCGAGGGAGTCGGCATCCTCGGCCGAGGCGATGCCGCCGCCGGGCTGGCGCAGGTCCCCCAGGACGTAGGCCACGACCTCCTCGACCACCTGTGCGTAGCGGGCGTGGCCGGTCACCTGGTGCCCGTGCAAGTACAGACGGAGCAGCCCGGACTGGTCGTAGAGCATCTTCTCGAAGTGGGGCACCACCCACTGCCGGTCCACCGAGTAGCGGGCGAACCCACCGCCGAGGTGGTCGTACATGCCGCCCGACGCCATGGCGTCGAGGGTCACCTCCACCATGGTCCCCAGCTCCGCGGCGCCGCTGCGGGCCAGACCCCGGAGCACGAAGTCGAGGTTCTGCGGCGTCGGGAACTTCGGGGCGCCACCGAAGCCGCCCCACTCCGCGTCGAAGGCCTGGTGGAAGGCGGCGACGGCCGCATCGAGGACCTCGGGGCCGGCCACGTCGTCGCGGGCCGTCATCCGGCCGGCCTGGCCGAGGGCCTCGGTGAGCCGGTCGGCCTGCTCGAAGAGCTGGTCCCGAGCCGTCGACCACGTGTCGTGCACCGCCTCCAGCAGCTCGACGAACGAGGGCGTCTGCCCGTGGCGACGGGGCGGGAAGTACGTGCCGCCGTAGAACGGCCGCCCGTCGGGCGTGAGGAACACCGTCATCGGCCAACCGCCCCGCCCGGTCATGGCCTGCACCGCCTCCATGTACACGGCATCGACGTCCGGACGCTCCTCCCGGTCGACCTTCACGTTCACGAAGTGCTGGTTCATGACCACGGCGGTGGCCTCGTCCTCGAAGGACTCGTGTGCCATCACGTGGCACCAGTGGCAGGCGGAGTAGCCGACCGAGAGCAGGATCGGGACGTCGCGCCGCTCGGCCTCGGACCGGGCCTCGTCGCCCCACGGATACCAGTCGACCGGGTTCTCGGCGTGCTGGCGCAGGTACGGGCTGGACTCGTGCGCGAGGCGGTTCACGCCGCCCACGCTACGAACCGCTGGTGGGTACGGTGCGCGCCATGGAGATCAGACTCGACGGACAGGTGGCGCTGGTGACCGGCGCGTCGAAGGGGATCGGCAAGGCGATCGCCACGACCCTGGCCGAGGCCGGTGCCAGGGTGGTGCTGAGCTCCCGGAAGCGCGATGCCCTGGAGGAGGCGGCTGCCCGGATCGACGGAGAGACCTCGGTCTTCGCGGCCAACGCCGGCGATCCGGAGGCGGCGGCCGCATGCGTGGCGCACACCGTCGACACGTTCGGCCGGGTGGACATCCTCGTCAACAACGCGGCGACGAACCCGTACATGGGCCGCCCCATCGAGATCGACCTGCCCCGCTACGACAAGACCTGGGAGGTCAACCTCCGTGGCCCGCTGGTCTGGGCCCAGAAGTGCTGGAAGGCGTCCATGCACGAGACCGGCGGGTCCGTCATCAACATCGCCTCCATCGGGGGCATGTCGGTCGAGCCGGGCATCGGCATCTACAACACGACCAAGGCGGCGCTGATCCACCTGACGAAGGTGCTGGCGGCCGACCTGTCGCCGGGCGTGCGGGTGAACGCCATCGCCCCGGGCCTGGTGAAGACCGACATGGCCAGGGCCCTGTGGGAGCCGAGCGAGGAGCTGATCGCGAAGCGCATGCCCCTGCACCGCCTGGGTGAGCCGGCCGACATCGCCAACGCCGCCCTGTTCCTGGCCTCCGAGCTGTCGTCGTGGATCACCGGCCACACCCTGGTGGTGGACGGCGGCGCCCTGATCCGCCCCGTGGGCTGAACAGCATGACGCGCGAGTTGTGAGCCCCTGGCGAACAACTCGAGGTCGCCGAAGGCGACACGGTCACTCGTCGAGGCCGCGCTTGGCCGCCCACCGGATGAGCTCGTCTCGCCGGTTGAGGCGGAGCTTCTCCAGGATGTTGCGGACGTGGTTCTCGACCGTCCGCTCGGCGATGAACAGCTCCTCGCCGACGGCGCGGTAGGTGCTGCCGCGGGCCACGAGGCGCAGCACCTCGCGCTCGCGGGCGGACAGCGCCTTGACCGGCTTCCCGTCCGGTGTCCGTGCCGCCCGGGTGAAGTCGCCGAGGACGAGGGCGGCGAGGCTGGCGGAGAACACCGGTTCACCCCGGGAGGCGGCGGCCAGGCCGGCGCCGATCTCCGCCACCGTCGAGGACTTCACGAGGTAGCCGACCGCCCCGGCCCCGATGGCGGCGAGCAGGTCGTCGTGCGCTTCCGAGACGGTGAGGATCACGACGGGGAAGCGGTCCGACAGCTCGGCCGCGACCCGCAGCCCGCCGCCGTCGGGCATCCGCAGATCGGCGGCGACGACGTCGGGCTGCAAGCGGTCCGCCATCTCGATGGTGGTCGGCGCGTCCTCCGCCTCGCCGACGACCCAGAACGCTTCGCCCAGCTCGGCCCGCATCCCGCTGCGCCACACGGCGTGGTCGTCGGCGACCAGGACCTTGATCTTCGTGCTCACGGTCCCTCCACGGGGATGTCGATGCTGGCGGTGGCCCCGGTGCCCGGCCGGGCGGTGATCGAGGTCGACCCGCCCAGCTCGTCGACCCGCCGGCGGATGCTGCCGGCGATGCCCCGCTCGGTCACGTGTTCCGGGTCGAACCCCACGCCTTCGTCGCTGACCGACACCACGAGGCGCCCAGCGTCGGCCTCGGCGAAGACCACGGCGCGATCCGTGCCTGCGTGCTTGGCGACGTTGGCGAGGGCCTCGGCCACGCAGCCTCGGACGGCCCCGGCCCGGTCGGGGCGGAGGTCGGGGAGCGGG
>CAZCJT010000403.1:0-3108 GCA_964498565.1 uncultured Acidimicrobiaceae bacterium | reverse complement strand
CGGTGGGCACCGGCCCAGCATGGCCCATCACCCGACGGCGGCGCCGGCGGCGAGGGCCTTCACGTCCGCGGTGGTCAGCGGTGTCCCGCCGATGCCCCAGTGGCCGCTCGCCACCTCCTCGACCACCACCCAGGTGACCGACCGCATCGCCTCGCCCTCGATGGACACCATCGCATCGGTGAGCTTCTCGACGATGGCGCGCTTCTGGGCGTCGTCGAACACCCCTTCGATGAGCTTCACGTTGACCAGCGGCATCGCCGCTCCTTCCGTCGTGCCCGGCTCTGGTGACCGGTTCGGAGCGGAACGTACGGAGCCGCCGTGTGCCGCAGCGTGTGACGGTCGGTCGATCAGCCGGCGGCGGCCGCGGCGACGGTCGCGAGCAGGTGCCCGACCCCGTCGCACAGGGATGCCTTCGCCGGCGACTCCGGCAGGGCGGCCAGGGCCTCCTGGGCGCGCGTGGCGTGGCGCTCCGCCTCGGCGATCGTGGACTCGATCCCCCCGGAGTGCAGGATGAGCGAGCGGGCCCGCTCACGCTCCTCGCCCTCGATGGGCGAGCCGAGCAGGCCTCGCAGCGCCTCGCCGGCATCGGTCTCGAGCGCCCGCAGCACCGGCAGGTTGTAGATGCCCTCGGTGAGGTCGTGGGCGGCCGGCTTGCCCAGCTCCTCCTCGGTGGCCACGAGGTCGAGCACGTCGTCGACCAGCTGGAACGCCATGCCGAAGGAGACCCCGTAGTCGGTGAGGGCGTCGACCTGGTCGCGGGGCAGGTCGGCGACGAGGGCGCCGATGCGACACGCCGTGGCGTAGAGCGACGCCGTCTTGCCCTCGATGGCGGCGAAGTACGCCTCCTCGGTGCGGGCGGTGGAGTAGGCGTGGCGCAGCTCGAGGATCTCGCCCTCGCACAGCCGCCCGATGGTGCGGGCGAGCAGGCCGGCCACCTCGGTGCCGAGCGACGCGGCGATCTCGGAGGCCTTCGCCAGCAGGAAGTCGCCGGCGAGGATGGCGGTGAGGTTGTTCCACCGGACGTTGACGGTCTCGACGCCGCGGCGCACGTCGGCCTCGTCGATCACGTCGTCGTGGTAGAGCGAGCCGACCTGCACGAGCTCCACCGCGACGCCGCCATCGATGACGTCGACGGTGACCTCGGCGCCGGTGCTGGCGGCCAGCACGCCGAGCATGGGCCGCAACCGCTTGCCGCCGGCCCGGATGAGGTGCGAGGTCATCTCGGTGAGCTGGGGGTCGTCGGTCGTGACCGCCGCCAGAAGGCGCTCGTCGATCAGCGCCAGGTGGCCCTCGGCGCCGGGGAAGTCGAGCAGCGGGTTCGAACCCATGCTCGGAGGCTACTGGGGCCCCCCGGAGCCTCGACATTCGCCCCGGCCCGGGCGGGTGCCTACTGCTCGCCGGGGAGGTCGACCATGTCGGGCGTGATGGCCTCGGGCGTGTAGCGCACGGTGGCGTTCCAGAGCAGCCAGTTGTCGACGCCGAGGTCGCGCGCCGCGTCGATCTGGGCCCGCACCTCGGCCGGCCCGTAGGGGATGCCGATGGAGAAGTCCTGGACCCAGAGGTTGAAGGCCACGCCCGACCCGGCCGCCTTGGTCTGGAAGTCGGCCAGGGACTTGGCGATGATCTCGTAGGGCTGGGCGTTGGGGTGGTCGACCCGGTACTCGCCCCGCACCCAGTGCGAGGGGTACAGCATCGGCGCGATGTAGTCGACGTGGCGGGCGATGGCCGGCACCGGCTGGCCGATGGCGTCGGGGTTGCGGGCGGCGACGCCGAACAGCGAGGCCCCCTGGTACACGCACGCCTCCCGGAGCGGGTCACCAGCCTCGGCCAGGAACGACACGACGGCGTCGTTCACGGCCTGCTTCTCGGAGAGGTCGTCGCCGGGCTCGTCCTGTGGCATGCCGGGGAACACCATGCCGGCGATGTCGCCCTCGGGCCGGCGCACGTAGTCCCAGAGGATCTCGTCCACGCCGCGGTCGACCGCCTCCATGGCGAGGTCGATGTTGTACCGGCGCACGTCGGCGTTGGCGACGTTGGTGAAGCCGCCGTACTTGGAGAGCATCTCGCCCTCGGGCGTCTGGATGACGTAGTCCATGCGGCCGTTCTCCACCGCCCAGCGGGCGAGGGGCCCGTCGCGGAAGGCCACGATGCGCCCGATGATGCGCATGCCCTTGCCCTTGAGGAGCTCGATCGCGTCCTCGAGCACGTACTCCTGGCGGACGGCGCCGATCTCGTGGGCCAGGTCGACGTCGCTGTCGTAGCCGACGACGCCGCCCTCGTCCTTGATGTCGAGCTGCACGGCCGAGACCTTGCCGGCGTCGACCATCTCGATGATGTGCTCGCGCAGCGGGGCGTACCCCCACGCGGCGGCGGTGACGTGCATGGCCTGGGTCGAGGGGTACTGCACCGGGACCACCACCTCGGCGGCCGACCGGTTGCCGGCGACGTCCTCGGCCTGGAGCACGATCGGACCGGTCGGGGCGTTGTCGTACTCGAGCGTGAACGAGCCGTCGTCGGCCACGTCCAGATCCTCGCCGTCCACGGTGAGGCTGGCCAGGCCGGTCTCGGCCCGCCCCCGCACCTCCACCGGCGTGCAGATCGGCGCGGCCGGTTGGGGGGACGCGACCTCGATCACGGGGGGCGTGCCGTCCACGGCGAAGCGCCAGGTGAACTCGGCGTCGTCGAGCAGCGGCCGCCCGACCGACATGGAAAGCTCGTGCACCCCCTCGTCCAGCGCCGGGGGGGTCCAGCGCACCCCGTCGTCGGACACCTCGTAGACGTCCTTCGCCACGGGCAGGCTGTCGAAGAACAGGGTCGGGACGAGGCCGGCCTCGAGGTCGAGCTGGGCGATGTCGATGCGGACGTCCAGCCCGCTGGCCTCCTCGAGGGTCAGCTGCATGCCGTCCTCGATCCCGGTGATGGCGACGTCGACGCGGGTCGCGCCCCAGAACTGGCTCCAGATGTAGGCGCCGAGGACCACGAAGCCGAGCGCGATGAGGACGCTGGACCACGGGATCGAGCGGCGGGGCCCGCGGGGCGTCCACGCCTTGGGGGCCTTGGGCCGTCGTCCGAAGCGCGTCGGCGGCGGCGTCAGCCGACCGGTGCGCC
>CAZCJT010000402.1:0-3115 GCA_964498565.1 uncultured Acidimicrobiaceae bacterium | reverse complement strand
GCAGCCCGGCGACGCCGGAGAGCGAGCGCACGGCGACGTCTCCGTCGCCGAAGACGGACATCCACCCGTGCAGGAGCCAGTAGTAGAGCGGGGGGTGGCCGTCCTGGCGCAGGGCGTCGCCGATGTCGCCGAGCGGGAGCGACGCGATGTTCACGCTGAGGGCCTCGTCCAGCCACAACGGCGACGTCGTGACGAAGCGCAGCACCACGCCGAGGACGACGAGGGCAGCGACGCCCAGCACGTCGATGGTCGCCAACCCGCCCTCGGCACGCCTGGCGGTGTTCCGTCCCGGACCGGTCACCGGCGTACGCTACCCACCGCCGTCCCGCCCGCCGAACGACCGAGAACGACACCACCACGCCGTGCCAGCTGACTCCATCGAACCCACCGCCACGCCCACCGACCCGGGTGACGTGGTCGTCATCGGCGCCGGTCCTGCGGGCCTGACCGCTGCCTACGAGCTCGGCAAGCGGGGCGGCACGGCCACCGTGCTCGAGTCCGACGAGGTGGTCGGGGGCATCAGCCGCACCGTCGTGGCCGACGGCTACCGCTTCGACATCGGCGGCCACCGCTTCTTCACCAAGGTGCGCGAGGTGGAGGCCCTGTGGCACGAGATCCTCCCCGACGAGGATTTCATGCAGCGGCCCCGCTCGAGCCGCATCTACTACCAGGGCAAGTTCTACGACTACCCGATCAACGTCGTGAACGCCCTCAGGAATCTGGGGCTCATCGAGGCCATCCGCTGCGGCCTGTCGTTCCTGTGGGTGCGGGTCCGTCCGCCCAAGGACCTCACCACGCTCGAGGGCTACATCGTCAAGAACTACGGGCGCCGCCTCTACTCCCACTTCTTCGAGACCTACAGCACCAAGGTGTGGGGTGTGCCGCCGTCGGCGATGTCGGCCGACTGGGGCGCCCAGCGCATCAAGGGCATGTCGCTGTGGAACGCCGTGTGGGAGCCCATCCGGGGCCGCTTCTCCCGCCGGGACAGGTCCAAGCAGGTCACCAGCCTGATCGAGGAGTTCCAGTACCCCAAGTACGGGCCCGGGATGATGTGGGAGCGCTGCCACGAGCTGGTCGAGGGCCAGGGCTCCAAGGTCCACTTCCGGGCCGAGGTCACCCGGGTCCAGCACGCCGACGGCCGGGCCACGTCCGTCACATCGGTCGATCGCTCGGGCGCCGAGACCACCTACAGCGCCGATCACGTCATCTCCACCATGCCGTTCCCGGCGCTGCTGCGGGCCATGGACCCCCAGCCGCCCGCCGACGTGCTGGCCGCCGCCGACGACCTCCACTTCCGTGACTTCCTGTCGGTCTCCCTCGTGGTCCCCGAGGACAAGGTCGCCTGGAACGACAACTGGATCTACATCCACGACCCGCAGGTCAAGACGATGCGGATCCAGAACTTCGGCTCCTGGTCGCCGTACCTGGTCAAGGACGGCCGCAACGTGCTCGGCCTCGAGTACACCGTCGACGAGGGCGACGAGTGGTGGACCGCCACCGACGAGCACCTCATCGAGACCGGCACCAAGGAGCTCGTCAGCCTCGGCCTGATCGAGAGCGGCGACGTGGAGAAGGGCTACGTGGTGCGGATGCCGAAGGCGTATCCCGTCTACGACGAGGACTACCAGCGCAACGTCCGCGTCCTGCGCGCGTGGCTCGAGTCCAACGTCCCGAACGTGCACCCTGTCGGCCGCAACGGCATGCACCGCTACAACAACCAGGACCACTCGATGATGACGGCGATGCTCACCGTCGAGAACCTGTATGGCGCCTGCCACGACATCTGGGAGGTCAACGTCGAGGCCGAGTACCACGAGACCGACGAGACGCCCTCGTCGGGCACGGGCGGCACCGGGCGCGACGCGCCGATCCTGCCCAAGCGCGCATGACGGCCCGACGGGTCACCCCCGCCCCGTGACCGCGCCCGCTGCCCCGAGCAGGCAGCGGTCCACGGGGTTCGCCCACCGACCCGGTCTCGACGGTCTGCGCGGCCTCGCCGTGGCCGGCGTGCTGGCCTTCCACGGCGGCTTCGCGTGGGCGGAGGGCGGGTACCTCGGCGTGTCCGCCTTCTTCACCCTGTCCGGGTTCCTGATCGCCACGCTCCTGCTCGGCGAGCACCGCAGCACGGGGCACATCGACCTGCGCGCCTTCTGGATCCGCCGCTTCCGGCGCCTGCTGCCCGCCGCGCTCCTGGGCGTCCTGGTCGCCGCCGTCTACGCGGTGGTCCTCGCCGACGCGGTGACGCTCGACCGCTTCCCCGCCGACGCGCTCGCCGCCATCGGCTACGTCGCCAACTGGCGCTTCGTGTGGTCTGAGCTGTCCTACGCCGAGCTGTTCAGCGAGGCGTCACCGCTCCAGCACTACTGGAGCCTCGCCATCGAGGAGCAGTTCTACCTCGTCCTGCCGCTCGTCGCGGTGGGCGTGCTGCGCCGACGCCGGCGGGCGAGCCTGCTGCGCACCGTGGCCCTCGTCGGCATCGTCGCGTCGGTGGCCGCCTCGCTCGTCCTGGACGCCGACCGGGCCTACTACGGCACCGACACGCGCATGGCCGAGCTCCTCGTCGGTGTGCTGCTGGCCATCTGGCACCACCACCGTGACCTCGGTCGGCTCGACGCCCGGGCGCGCGGTGTCGCCGGGGTCGTCGGCATCGGCGCGATGGTCGCCATGTGGTCGCAGGTCGAGCAGTCGTCCGACGCCCTGCACCCGTGGCTCCTCCTGCTGCACGCCGGGCTCACCTCGGCGGTGATCGTCGCCGTGCTGGCACCGACGCGGGTCGAACGGGTGCTGGCGCTGCCTCCGCTCACCGCCCTGGGGCGCATCTCCTACGGCGTGTACGTGTACCACTGGCCGATCTTCCTGTGGCTGTCCCCGGAGCGCACCGGCCTCGGGGACGGCGCCGTCGAGGACGTCGCGCTCTTCGCGCTGCGGCTGGCGGCGACGTTCGCCGTCGCCGTGCCGAGCCACCGATTCGTCGAGCAACCCATCCGCCACCACGGCCTGCGCCTGGGGAGGCCGCAGGGACCGCTCCTGGCCGCCGGCGCCGTCGCAGCCGTCGCCGCCTTCGCCATCGTGCCCGCGCGGGTGATCGACCGCGATCCGGTGATCGACTTCGAGG
>CAZCJT010000401.1:0-3125 GCA_964498565.1 uncultured Acidimicrobiaceae bacterium | reverse complement strand
GCGGGACCCGGGGACCGGGCTGCCGTCGGCGCGGTGCGGCGACGACTGGCCGGGTTCGGGGAACTCGTCGGCGCGGGCGCCGCCGGGCACGGACGCCTGCGTGTCGGCCTTCGGGAGTCGCCGGGGTCGGGAGGCGGCGTACATGCCGCCGACGACGAAGAGGCCGACGATCGCCACGATGAGCATGAGCGTGAGCATCTCGCGTTCGTTCCCGATCGAGGGACGGGGCAGACCCGCGCGATGTCGGGCTCAGCCGGCGACGAGGTCGGCGTACTCCTCGTGCTCGTCGACGAACTTGGCCACGAACTCGCAGGTGGCGACGACCTGGTGCCCCTCTTCCCGGATGTGGTCGAGGACCTGGCGGACCAGCACCTTCCCGAGCCCGCGGCCCTGGCCCTGCGGGAGGACCTCGGTGTGGAGCAGGTCGAACACGTCGCCGTCGCGGCGGTAGTCGATGAGGCCGACATCGTCGCCGGAGCTGCGGAGCACGAAGCGGTGGCCGTCCTCGTCGTGGACGAGGTCGATCTGGTCGGGTGGGTCGGACATGGGGCCATGCCTACCCGCCCGGCCTGCCGGTGCCACTCTTGACCCGGCGGTCAGGGCGTTGGGTACGCTCGTTGCCAACAGGGGACCAGGGGGAGAAATGACCACCACTGAGCCACGCACCGACCGCGACACCCAGCTCGACCCGGACGAGCTGCGCCGTCGTTACTTGCTCGAGCGCGACAAGCGGCTCCGCCAGGACGGCAACGAGCAGTACGTCGAGATGACGGGCCAGTTCGCGCACTACCTCGAGGACCCCTACGTGGCCCCGGCCGAGCGCGAGCCCCTGTTCGACGACGTGACGGTCGCCGTCATCGGGGGCGGCTTCGCCGGCCTCATCACCGGTGCCCGGCTCAAGGAGGCCGGCATCGACGACGTGCGGATCATCGAGAAGGGCGGTGACTTCGGCGGCACCTGGTACTGGAACCGCTACCCCGGCGCCCAGTGCGACGTGGAGTCCTACATCTACCTCCCGCTCCT
Organism: uncultured Acidimicrobiaceae bacterium; assembly: GCA_964498565.1. Taxonomy (GTDB): domain Bacteria; phylum Actinomycetota; class Acidimicrobiia; order Acidimicrobiales; family Salinilacustritrichaceae; genus Salinilacustrithrix. Next base: position 2,102 of record CAZCJT010000401.1, on the reverse strand, counting down.
GGAGGAGACCGGCTACGTCCCGAAGGAGAAGTACACGCGGGCCCCCGAGATCCTGGAGCACTGCCACCGCATCGCCCGTCAGTACGAGCTGTACGACAACGCGTGCCTGTCGACCGAGGTGCAGGCCATCGAGTGGGACGCCGACCGCAGCCGGTGGGTCATCCGCACCAACCGGGGCGACGCCATGACCGCCCGGTTCCTGATCATGGGCAACGGTCCGCTCCACCGCCCCAAGCTCCCCGGCATCCCGGGCGTCGACACCTTCCAGGGCCACAGCTTCCACACCAGCCGCTGGGACTACGACTACACGGGCGGCGACCCGGACGGGAACCTCGAAGGCCTGCGCGACAAGCGGGTGGGGATCATCGGCACCGGCGCCACCTCGGTGCAGTGCGTGCCCCACCTGGCCGGGTCGGCCCAGGAGCTGTTCGTCTTCCAGCGCACGCCGTCCTCCATCGACGCCCGCAACAACCGCCCGACCGACCCGGACTGGGCGGCATCGCTCGAACCCGGGTGGCAGAAGCGGCGCGTCGAGAACTTCACCGTGCTCACCTCGGGCGGCCTCGCCGACGAGGACCTGGTGATGGACGGCTGGACCGACATCATCGGCAAGCTGCTGGTTCGGTTCCGCCAGAGCGAGAACCCCGACCTCACGCCGGCCGGCATCGCGTCGACGATGGAGCTGGCCGACTTCGACAAGATGAACGAGATCCGGACCCGCGTCGACGAGCTGGTCCAGGACCGGAGCACGGCCGAGGCCCTGAAGCCCTGGTACCGCCAGTTCTGCAAGCGACCGTGCTTCCACGACGACTACCTGCAGGCGTTCAACCGGCCGAACGTGCACCTCGTCGACACCGACGGCCAGGGCGTCGACCGCATCACCGAGACCGGCGTCGTGGTCGACGGCACGGAGTACGAGCTCGACTGCCTCATCTACGCCACCGGCTTCGAGGTGGGCACCGCCTACACCCGCCGGGCCGGCTACGACGTCACCGGCGCCCGCGGCCAGACGCTCTCGGACCACTGGGCCGACGGCATGCGCTCGCTGCACGGCATGCACGTGCACGGCTTCCCCAACATGTTCCTCCTCGGCCACGCCCAGGGTGGCTTCACCGCCAACTACCCGCACCTGCTCGAGGAGGCCAGCCTCCAGCTCGTCCACGTGGTGCGCCACGCCATCGACAACGACATCGCGCAGGTCGAGGCCACGGACGAGGCGGTGGAGGGATGGATCCGCACCCTCGACGAGAAGGCCCGGGACATGCGCTCCTTCCAGCAGTCGTGCACCCCCGGCTACTACAACAACGAGGGCATGCCGCTGGCCGGTGCGGGCCTCATCGGCGCCAGCTATGGCGAGGGCCCGATGGCGTTCTTCCGCCTCATGGCCGAGTGGCGCGACGCCGGCGACCTGGCCGGCCTGGAGCTGCGCCGCTGACGGCGGCGGGCGCGACGGCCATCCCCGGGTGGGGGTCTGCCGCCTAGCCTGCGCCGTATGGCCGACGTCAGCGTCACCCGCGAGATCCCCGCCCCGCCGGAACGGGTCTGGGAGCTCGTCTCGGACCTGACGCGCATGGGCGAGTGGTCGCCGGAGGCCACCGGCGGGAAGTGGTTGCAGGGCGCCACCGGCCCCGCCACCGGCGCCCGGTTCCGGGGCACCAACAAGGCGGGCTGGCAGCGCTGGTCCACCACCTGCACGGTCACCGAGTGCGTGCCCGGCGAGCGGTTCAGCTTCGCCGTCAGCGCCGGCCCGGCGAAGGTGGCCACGTGGTCCTACGAGATCGAGCGGACGGCGGACGGGTCCCGGGTCACCGAGTCGTGGACCGATGAGCGGTCGTCGTGGTTCGCCGGCCTGAGCAAGCGGGTCACGGGGATCAAGGACCGGGCCGCTCACAACCGCACCAACATGGAGCGCACGTTGGAGTCGCTGGAGCGCGCGGCAACCAGCTGACGTTCCCGGCGGGGGACGGGCCGGCACCCCGCCGCGTCCCCGTAGCCTCCGCACGGTGAGCGACCACGGCAGCGCAGCGGCCAGCGGTGCCCTCGCGGCCGTCTTCGACCGCCTCGTCCCCGACGACGGGTGGCCGGCGGTGTCGGTCGCCAGC
>CAZCJT010000400.1:0-3131 GCA_964498565.1 uncultured Acidimicrobiaceae bacterium | reverse complement strand
GTGGTCGTCGCAGGGATGGCACCGCGCGCCGACCGCTACGGGGGCCACCAGTTCGGCAACTGGGCCGGCCAGCTCGGCGACGGACGAGCCATCGCGCTCGGCGAGGTCGTCGACGCCGACGGCACGAACCAGACGCTCCAGCTGAAGGGCGCCGGCCCCACGCCGTACTCCCGCTCCGCCGACGGCCGCGCCGTCCTGCGCTCGTCGGTCCGTGAGTTCCTCTGCAGCGAGGCCATGCACCACCTCGGCGTGCCCACCACCCGAGCCCTCTCGCTCGTCACGACCGGCGACCAGGTCGTGCGCGACATGTTCTACGACGGCCACCCGGCCCCCGAGCCCGGCGCCATCGTGTGCCGCGTCGCCCCGTCGTTCACCCGCTTCGGCACCTTCGAGCTGCCCGCCTCCCTCGGCGAGGAGGACCTCCTCCGCCGCCTCGTCGACCACACCCTCACCCACGACTTCCCCCACCTCGGGGCGCCACGCGACGACCAGCAGCGCCGAGCGCTCCTCGTGCAGCTCTACGACGAGGTCTGCCAACGCACCGCGCGGCTCATGGTCGACTGGATGCGGGTCGGCTTCGTCCACGGCGTGATGAACACCGACAACCTGTCGATCCTCGGGCTCACCATCGACTACGGCCCCTACGGCTGGCTCGAGCCCTACGACGAGGGGTGGACGCCCAACACCACCGACAAGTACATGAAGCGCTACCGCTACGGCACCCAGCCGATGGTGGCGCAGTGGAACCTGTCCCGCCTCGGCGGCGCGTTCCACGTGTTGGTCGGCGATGCCGCACCGCTCGAGGCCGCCCTCGGCGCCTACGCCACCACCATCGAGCACGAGCTGCCGCGAGCGTGGCTGGCCAAGCTCGGCATCGAGGTCGACTCGCCCGTGGCCGAGGCCGACCGGACCCTCGTGGCCGACCTGCACCAGGTGCTGGCCCGGACCGAGATCGACATGACGCTGTTCTTCCGCTCGCTGCCCGACGTCGCCGAACTCGATGCCGGCAGCACCGACCGGTCCCTGGTCGAGCCGCTGCTCGCCGCCTGCTACGCCCCCCAGGAGGTCACCGGCGACGTGCTCGCCGACCTGGCCGGATGGCTGCGCCGCTGGCGGGACCGGCTCGACGTCGCCGACCCCCGGGCCGCCATGCACGCCGTGAACCCCAGGTACGTGCTGCGCAACTACCTCGCGCAGCTGGCCATCGACGCCGCCGAGCAGGGCGACGACTCGCTGATCGCCGAGCTGCAGGACACCCTGCGTCGGCCGTACGACGACCAGCCCGGGCGCGAGCGCTTCGCCGAGAAGCGGCCCGAGTGGGCCCGCGAGCGAGCCGGGTGCTCGATGCTGTCCTGCAGCTCCTGACGTGACGCTCCCGGTCGAGCTCCGTCGCGGCCCGCACGTCGAGAGCCGCCACGGGGCGCTCGCCGCCGCCCACCCTCCCGAACTGGCAGTGCCGGTGTAGCGCGCCGCTGGTCGTGCCGCTGCGCATCGGGGTGGCCACCGCCGCCGGGCGCAAGCGCAGTCGGTCAGGTCCGGGCCAGGGTCTCGGCCAGGCGGTGGGCCAGCGCCATGATCGTCAGGGCGGGCCCGACCGACCCGTTGGTCACGTGAACCGACGCGTCGGCGACCCAGAGGTTGTCGTGGCCGTGCACCCGACCGTCGGGGCCGGTGACCGACGTCGCTGCGTCGGTGCCCATCCGGCAGGTGCCGGCCTGGTGCTGCCCGGCGAGCAGGCCCGCGGGGATGCGGTCGGTCCACGTCCGGGTGGCGCCGCTGGCGAGGAGCCACTGCTCGGCCCTCGTCGCGATGTGGCGCGCCGTCCGCAGCGTCTCGACGTGGGCGTTGCCCTCGAGTCGGGCGACGGCGAGGCCGAGGCGGTCGCGGACGTCCGGGTCGAGCGTGACCCGGTTGTCGGGACCGGGCACCTCCTGCACCTGGGCGAAGAGGTGGCCGGTGGTCCGGTACGTGTCGCGCATCGCCGCCTTGGCCGCCGCACCCCACCGCGGCGCGTCGGGCGGCAGCGCCCACGACCAGTGCACGATCGGCAGCTTGACCATCTCGTTGGCCACCACCCCGCCGCCGACCAGGGGGACCCCGTCGCCGTCGACGTTGCCGTGCGCGAGGTCGAGGGTGGCGATGCTGACTCCCGGGCCGTCGGGGTCCACCACCGGCTCGTCGAAGGAACCGAAGGCGGACACGAAGGCATGGCCCTGGAGGTGGCGGCCCACCTGGTCGGTGCCGTTGCCGAGCCCGGTCGGGTGCTGGTGGCTCCGGCTGGCGAGGAGCAGCCGTGCCGTCTCGATCGCCCCGCAGGCGACCACGACGTGCCCCGCCCGCACCGTGCGCCTGGCCCCGGTGGCCTCGTCGACCAGCACGGCCCCGGTCACCGTGCCGCGTTCGTCAGTGGTGACCTCTACGGCCCGACACCCCGTGACCAGCTCGGCGTTCCCGGTGGCGAGGGCGCGCGGGAGGACGGTGTTGTGCGAGCCGTTCTTGGCGTCCACGGGGCACGAGAACCCGACGCACTCACCGCAGCGGCCGCAGCGGGCCCGACCGGCATGGGGTACCGAGTTGAGCAGCAGGGGGACCGACCCGGTGGCGAGACCGAGGCCGTCGGCACCTCGGGCCAGGGTCAGGGCCTCGGCGTTCGGGGGCATGGCGGGCATGGGGTAGCCCCGTCGGCGGGTGCCCAGGGCGGGGTGGCCGGCGGCGTCTCCGCACACACCGACCTCCCACTCGACCCACTCCCAGTGGTGGGCCAGGTCGTCGTAGCCGATGGGCCAGTCGGCGAGCGACGAGCCCTCCGGAACGCCGTAGGCCGAGGCCATGCGGAGGTCGTCGGGCAGGAATCGCCACGCGAGCCCCTGGTACACCCGGGTCCCACCGCCGACGACCATGGCGTCGTTGTGCCACCGGGCGTCGTGGGGTGCGTCGATGACGGCCGGCGCGCCACCATCGACGACGACCCGGGGATTGCCCGGGGCGGACGGACCGGTGTTGTTGCCGTGGATGCTCGACCGGTGGTTCCGGAGGTGGTCGCGTCCGACCTCCAGCGCGCCGAGGTGGGCGCCCCGCTCCACCACCAGGACCCGGGCGCCGGACTCGGCGAGCACGCAGGCTGCCACCCC
>CAZCJT010000399.1:0-3132 GCA_964498565.1 uncultured Acidimicrobiaceae bacterium | reverse complement strand
GACGGCGTCGGCGTCGGGCACGTGGTCGGCCAGGTCCCGCATCCCGGCCGTGGTGCGCAGGCCGGCCGTGACGAACGCGTCCTTGAGCGTGATGGGCAGGCCGTGGAGCGGTCCGGTGGCCCGTCCGGCAGCCCGGTCGTCGTCGGCTCGTCGGGCGGCAGCCCGGGCGCCGTCGTGGTCCACGGTGACGAAGGCGCCGACCTCGTCGGCGTCCCGCTCGATCCGCTCGAGCATCGCCTCCACCAGCTCGGCACTGGTCGTCTCGCCCTGGTCCAGGGCCGCCAGGGTCTCCGTCGCCGAGGAGAAGCGGTGCATGCGCCTACCTACCCAGTGAGCCGGCGCCAGACGCTGGAAGCATCGAGGACCTGCCCGACCAGCAGCACCAGTGCGCCGGGCGGGAACAGGTCGTCCATCGTCGGTCGCCCGGTCCGGCCCGGCTCAGACGTAGGGGCAGTGTCGGCAGCCGCTGTCGCAGCACGTGCCCCGCGCCGCCAGCTCCGCCGCGGTCAGCACGAAGAGCCCGGTGCCGGGGTCGAGGTAGCCCGGTTCGCCGGCGTCGACCGCCGCCCGGTGCGCGGCGAGGATCTGGTCGCGGAGCGGGTGCTCGGCCGGCAGCCGGTCGGGGTGCGGCTGGTCGATCGACCGGTCCGACGTCACCCCGCCAGCGTCGCGCACGCCCGGGGTCGGGCTACGTTCCGGCCCATGACCGACCTCGGCACCGGACCCACCATCTTCCACAACCCCCGATGCTCGAAGTCCCGCGCCGCCATGGCCACGGCCGAGGAGCTCGGCATCGACGTCGAGGAGGTGCGGTACCTCGACGCACCGCCCGATCGGGCCGCGCTCGAGGCCATCGTCACCGGCCTGGAGGACGAGCCGACGGCGCTGATCCGCCACGGCGACGCGAAGGCGGCCGGCGTCGACACGTCGCAGGCCACCACGCCGGCGGCCGTGGTCGACCTCCTCCTCGAGCACCCCGAGCTGATGGAGCGCCCGGTGGTCTGGCTGCACGGGCGGGCCATCATCGGCCGGCCGACCGAGCGCGTCGCCCCCTTCCTGCGCGACAACGCGTAGGGCCGGCCGCCCGGCTCAGCGGCTGTCGGGCAGGGCATCGGCCGGAGCTCGGTGGTTGACGCCGGTGTTGCGGACGTAGGGACTCAGGGGCGGAGCGCCTCCCGCCGACGGGATGGTGAACGCTCGACCGCGGTCCGGTGGCCCTCAGAGGACGGGGGAGCGTCCCCCGGACGCCCGCTCGGCGGCGGCGAGCAGGTCGTCGCGGAAGTCGGGGTGGGCGACGGCGGCGAGCGCCGCGCCCCGCTGGTGCACGGTCTTGCCGCGGAGCTCTGCGACGCCGTGCTCGGTGACGATCACGTCGACCTGGTGGCGGGGCGTGGTGATGACGGTGCCGGCGGCGAACCACGGGACGATGCGGGAGCGGACCTCCTCGCCGGCGCGGTAGGTGGAGGGCAGGCAGAGGATGGAGCGGTCGGACAGCTCGAGGCCGGCGCCGGCGACGAAGTCCTCGTGACCGCCGATGCCGGAGAACTGCTCGCCGCTGCGGGTGTCGGCCACCACCTGACCGTGGATGTCGACGGACAGGGCGGCGTTGATGGTGATCATGGACCGGTTGGCGCCGATGAGCTCGGGGGAGTTCACGACCTCGACCGGCAGGAAGGCGACGTCGCGGTTGTCGTGCAGCCAGTCGTAGAGCTCCCGGGTGCCGCCGGCGAACGTGCAGATGGACACCCCGTCGAACTGGCCCTTGCGGGCGTTGGTGACCTTGCCGGCCTGGTGCAGCTTCATGAGCCCGGTGGTGAACATCTCGGAGTGGATGCCGTAGTCGCCGCCGTCGCCCTCGGCGAGCAGCGCGGCCACGACCGACGGCACCGCCCCGATCCCGGTCTGCAGGGTGGCGCCGTCCGGGATCAGGTCCTGGATGTGACGGGCGATGGCGCGCTCGACGTCGGTGGCCTCGGGGTCGACCATCTCGTACGGGGTCGACTCGGACTCGATGAGCACGTCGATCTCGTCGACGTGGAGCCGGTGGTGGTGCTCCCCCCAGCCGTGGGTGACCGGGTAGCGGTCGCTCACCTCGACCACGAGGAGGCGGTCGGGGTCGCGGCCGGCGGCGTGGAGGGAGCCGACGTTTGCGCCGGCGTGGAGCGAGAGGCTGCAGAACCCGTCGCGGTCGGGCGGGGCGGCGGCGGTGGCCATGACCCGGGGGGCGATGGCCTCGAGCAGGCTCACGAACCGGCGGAAGTCGGCCGGCGCGAAGCCGATGTTGGCGCCGCTGTCGCGCAGCAGGCGCTCGAGGGGGCCGAAGAAGCCGCTGAGGTAGTGCACGTTCGGGTGGGTGAAGACGTCGGACAGCACCGTCACCAGCGCGCCGAAGACCCTGAGGTCCTCCCAGTCCTTCCGGGTCCCCATGGCCTCGAGGAGGGCGGCGGGCTGGGACGGGCCGAGCGGGAGGCCGAGGCTGTCCGTGGCCCGGAACACGTCGACGGCATCGAGGGCGGAGAGGCGGCGCATGGCGCCTGTCTACCCGTGCGCCGCCCGGCCCGGGCAGGGTCCGGAGACCCGGAGGGGGCAGGCATCCGGGCGTCGCTGTCGGACCCCGGCGACATGATGGAGGCATGTCCGAGCTCGCCCCCGACGGCGCCCCACCCGACGCCGGCGTCCTGCACAAGGTGCGGTCGCTGCTGGCCAAAGCCGAGTCCACCACGTTCCCCGACGAGGCCGAGGCGCTGTCGGCCAAGGCGCAGCAGCTCATGGACCGCCACGCCATCGACCGCGCCATGGTGGCGGCCGCCGGCGGCGGGAGGGATCGGCCGGAGGGTCGCACCATCGTGGTCGAGGCGCCCTACGCGCGACCCAAGTTCCAGCTCCTCACGGAGCTGGCCCGGGCCAACCGCTGCCGGGCGGTCCTCGACACGCGGGCCAACGTGGCCACGGTGGTCGGCTTCGCCGACGACCAGGCCACGGTCGAGCTGCTCTACACCTCGTTGCTCGTCCAGGCCACCAGGGCCATGCTGCAGGCCGGCGCCAGCCCCCGCACCCGGTCGCGGGCGTACCGCCAGGCGTTCATCGTCGCGTACGCCGCCCGCATCGGACAGCGCCTGCGCGAGGCCGCGG
>CAZCJT010000398.1:0-3135 GCA_964498565.1 uncultured Acidimicrobiaceae bacterium | reverse complement strand
CCGCCCGTCGAGGCGCCGGCGCACGACGGGCCCGAACCGGAGCCGTTCGGCGTCTCCATCGCCGCCCTCACCGGCCTCGGGCACCGACCGTCGACCCCGCTGCGGGCCTCGATCGAGGAGACGATCCGGGCGTGCCTGGACGACCCGCCACCGAGCTGAGCGCGGGCCGGGCAGTACCTTCCCCGCAGTGCCCGGTGGACTGCCCACGATCATCCTGTGCGGTGGCCGCGGCACGCGGATCAGCGACGTGGACCCCACGCTGCCCAAGCCGATGCTGCCGATCGGCGGCCGCCCGGTCCTGTGGCACGTGATGTCCATCTACGCCCGCCACGGCCACCGCGACTTCGTCCTCGCCCTCGGCTGGCTCGGCGACCAGATCCGCCGGTGGGCCACCGAGCACCAGGAGCCGGGATGGCGGGTCGCCTGCGAGGACACCGGCCGCGACTCGCTGACCGGCACCCGAGTGCGCCGTGCTGCGGCGGCGGCGGGTGATGGCCCGGTGATGGTCACCTACGGCGACGGCGTCGGCGACATCGACGTGACCGCCCTGGTCGAGTTCCACCGCAGCCACGGGCGCCTCGCCACGATCACCGCCGTCCACCCGCCCGGCCGGTTCGGCGAGCTGGTGCTGGCCGGGGACCGGGTCGACCAGTTCGTCGAGAAGCCGCAGGTGAGCGATGGATGGATCAACGGCGGCTTCATGGTCCTCGAGCGCGAGGCCATCGAGGGGTACATCCCCGACGACGACGTCATGCTCGAGCGGGAGCCCATCGCTGCGCTCGCCGACGCCGGCGAGCTGATGGCCTACCGCCACGAGGGCTTCTGGCAGCCGATGGACACGCCGCGGGAGCGCGACCTGCTCGAGGAGCTGTGGGCCGCGGGCGACGCGCCCTGGACGGTCCAGGAGGATCGATGACCGAGATCGACGGCCTGCACGTGCGCCCCCTGCGCCGCATCCCCGACGAGCGGGGCGCCATCCTCCACATGCTGCGCAGCGACGACGAGGCCTTCGACGCGTTCGGCGAGGTCTACTTCTCGATGGTGCACCCGGGCGTCGTGAAGGGGTGGCACCTCCACCACGAGATGACGCTGAACTACGCCGTGCCCGTCGGGATGATCAAGCTGGTGTGCTTCGACGAGCGGGACGGGTCCCCCACGGCCGGCAACCTCGTGGAGATCCACACCGGCGAGCTGGCGTACTCGCTCGTGACGATCCCGCCCGGCGTGTGGAACGGGTTCAAGGGGACGGGCACGTCGACGGCCCTGGTCGCCAACTGCGCCACGATCCCGCACCGGGCCGACGAGATCGAGCGGCTCGACCCGTTCGACAACCACATCCCCTACGACTGGTCGCTCCGGCATGGCTGACGCAGCCGGCCACGACGCGGTGCTGGAGCTCGATGCCCGGCCGCCGTCGACGTGGCGCTGGCTGCGGGACCTGGTCGCCCACCACGACGTCGTCCGGGCCCTGGCGGCCAAGGACTTCAAGGTCCGCTACAAGCGGGCCAGCCTCGGCGTGCTGTGGGCCGTGGCCCTGCCCCTGTTGCAGTCCGTGGTCATCATCGTGGTGTTCAGCCGGTTCGCCCGCTTCGCCGTCGAGGACGTCGACTACCTCTCCCACGTGCTCACCGGGATGCTGGTCTGGTCCTACGTGGCCCTGACCGTCAACAGCGCGACGACGGCGATCGTCGACGGGGCCGGCCTCACCGACAAGATCTGGTTCCCGCGCGCCGCGCTCGTGCTGGCCCCCGTGCTCGCCAACCTGGTGGGGTTCCTGGTGACGGCTGCCGTCGTGGTGCCGGTCACCGTGGGGAGGGGCCACGGAAGCGTCCGGACGCTGCTCGTGGTGCCGGCCGCCCTGCTCCTCGTCGCCCTCGTGCTCTCGCTGTGCCTGGTGACCTCCGCCCTCCAGGTGTGGTTCCGCGACGTGAAGTTCATCGTGCAGGCCGGCCTGCTCGTCCTGCTCTACGCCACGCCGGTCATCTACCCCCTCGACGTGCTCGGTGACCTCGCCGACGTCGTCCGGCTCAACCCGTTCACCGGCGTCCTGGCCCTGGTCCGCACCGCTCTGGTCGAGGCGCCGCTCGACGGCGTCGCGGTCACGGCCGCGGTGGCGTGGACGACGGCGCTGGCCGTGCTCGGGACCCAGCTCCACCGACGCGGCGATCGCCGCTTCGTCGATCTGCTCTAGCCCGTCGAACGGCGCGAACCGCTCACGGGTCGCGCCGCACGCCCCACACCCAGGCGAACAGGGTCCCGGCACCGTGCACCTCGACCACGTCGAAGCCGGCCCGGTCGAGCTGGTGGCGCATCCACCGCACGCTGGCGGTGGTGCCCCGGAACTCGGGTTCGGTCGTCACGGCGTGCACCTCGTCGAGCTGCCGGCGCCGCAGCCGCCAACGCAACGTGTCGAGCCGGTACCGCAGCGGTGGCAGGTTGTTCCACTGGGCGGCGAGCACACCGCCGGGGGCGATCGTGCGGCCGCACTCGTGCAGGTAGTCCGCGATCAGATCGCGGCTGCGCTGGTGCTGGAAGACCGTGAACGTGCAGGCGAAGTCCACGCTGGCGTCGGCGAGCATGCCCAGGGTCGTCCCGTCGCCGACCTCGAAGCGGACGCGGTCGTCGTCGACCAGCTCACGGGCGCGGCGGACCATGGCGGTGCTGATGTCCACGCCGACCACGTGGTCGAACTCCGACGCCAGCGCCTTGCAGATCCGGCCCAGCCCCGAGCCGATCTCCACGGCGGTGCCCCGCCGCGCCGGCTGGACCGGCGCCTGGCGCAGCGCCAGGTCGACGACCTGCTCGCCCGTGGCGAAGAAGCGGGCCATGTCCGGGTCGTCGTAGGCCATCGACGTGTCGACGTAGAAGGCCGCGTTCTCCTCGGCGCGCGCCTCCCAGAAGGCCCGCATGGCGTCGGCGTCACCGGCCACGGCGAGCCTCCTGACGGGCCGGTCCTACGATGCGGGCGTGGCCGCCCGGATCAGCGTGATCGTGCCGGTCCGCGACCGGCGGGACCTGCTGGCGGCCACGCTCCGGGCCCTCGACGCCCAGACGGTGCGCGACTTCGAGGTGGTGGTGGTCGACGACGGCTCCACCGACGGCGCCGACGAGCTGGCGGCGACCGCGGTCGTGGCC
>CAZCJT010000397.1:0-3137 GCA_964498565.1 uncultured Acidimicrobiaceae bacterium | reverse complement strand
GCCGCCGCACCTGGCGCCCCTCATCGGTTTGTTCGAGCGCGCGCGCCGTGAGCCGATCCGGGCATGCGTCTCGTGGCCGCCGCGGCACGGCAAGACCATAACCCTCCTGCGGGCGATCGTCTGGTGGCTCCGGCACACGCCCGCCGACACCTGCGCCTACGCGACGTACAACGACCACAAGGCGTGGTCGGAGTCGCGAAAGGCCAGGGCGTGGGCGCGCGAGGCCGGCATCCGCCTGCGCGACGATACGCAGAGCATGGCGGAGTGGCGCACGAAGGAGGGGGGCGGGCTGCTGGCCGTCGGCACCAAGGGGCTTACCGGGCACGGGATCCCTGGCCTCCTGATCGTGGATGACCCCTACCAGGACCGCGTCGAGGCGGACAGCGCGCTGCAGCGCGAGCGGGTCTGGGAGTGGTTCACCGAGGTGGCGTTCACCCGCCTCGAGGGCGGGTCGCTCATCGTCGTCCACACCCGCTGGCACCAGGACGACCTGATCGGCAGGCTGGCGGAGCAGGGATGGGAGGTGCTGAACCTGCCGGCGATCGCCGAGGATGGAGACCCGCTCGGGCGCCCGCCAGGCCGGGCCCTGTGGCCCGACCGCTACCCGGTGGCGAAGCTCGAGGAGATCCGCTCGATCCTCGGCGACTGGTCCTTCGCGTGCCTCTACCAGGGGCGGCCGCAGCCTCGAGGGGCCAGCGTGTTCGGGCCGGCGCACCACTACGACCCGGCGACATTCGACTCGAGGGATTGCCGGATCGTGATCGGCGGCGACCCGGCGGCGACGGCCGACACGAGGGCCGACTCGAGTGTTCTTCTCGCCCTGGCGGTGCGCGGGTACGGCGCGGAGGCGGTCGGGCACGTCATGGAGGTGAAGCGAGAGCAGGTCGAGGTTCCCGACTACATCCAGAGCGCCCGGGTGATGAGCGACCGTTGGTGGAACGCGCCTCTCGCCATCGAGGCGGTGGGAGGGTTCAAGGCGGTGCCGCAGACGCTCCGCCGCATCGACCCGGACCTGCGCCTGGTCGAGGTCAAGATGGGCGGCGACAAATTTACGCGGGCGCAGCCGGTCGCCGCGGCCTGGAACGCCGGGCGGGTCCTCGTTCCCACCCAGGCGCCGTGGCTGAAGAAGTTCCTCGCGGTCGTGCAGAACTTCACTGGCGTCAACGACGCCCACGACGACGACGTCGACGCACTGGCGCACGCCTGGAACGCCCTCGCGGTCGGCGGCGAGCTCGCGGCCCCCGACATCTCGCTCACCCAGCCATCGTGGTCTTTTCGCTGACCCTCTGTCGCGGCTGACTGGAAGCCCCGGTATCGCTGGGGCGTGACCAGAACGCGCGCGAGCAAGTCGGCCGACGCCCTCCCGACCACGCCCGATGCGACCGCCGTTGAGACGACGGCGGAGCTCGGATCGCCTGGCCTCGAGATCTACAGCGGCCGACTGAGCGAGGAGTTCCTCGCCGAGCTGTCGGGCCAGAAAGCGGCGCGCATCTACCGCGAGATGGCCGCCAACGACGGGACCGTCGGGGCCATCCTGTTCGCGATCTCGATGCTCATCCGCCGGGCGAGCTGGACGATCCGCCCGGCTACTCTGGCCGCCGAGGACGAGCAGGCCGCCGAGTTCTTGCGGACCTGCATGGTGGACATGAGCCATCCGTGGGGCGAGCTCATCGAAGAGATCCTGTCGATGCTCGTCTACGGCTTCAGCCCGCACGAGATCGTCTACAAGCGCCGGCAGGGTCCCGGGGCGGAGACGCCGTCGCGCTTCGACGACGGCCTCATTGGATGGGCGCGCCTTCCGATCCGCTCTCAGACGACCATCGAGGAGTGGGCGACGGACGAGCACGCGCGGGAGATCCGGGGGCTCTATCAGCAGGCCCCGCCGCGATGGCTCCGCACGTTCATCCCTGCCGAGCGTCTCCTGCTCTTCCGCCCATCCGCCTACAAGGGCAACCCCGAGGGGCGGAGCATCCTGCGCACCGCCTACCGCTCCTGGTACTTCAAGAAGCACATCGAGAACTTCGAGGGGGTCGGCATCGAGCGCGACCTCGCCGGGATCCCGGTCGCGTGGATCCCCGCTCGGCTCATGCGCGCAGGCGCGACGGCCGACGAGAGGGCGATGTACGCCACGTTCAAGACCCTCGTCACCCAGGTCCGCCAGAACGAGCAGGCCGGGCTCATCATGCCGCTCGAGTACGACCAGGCCGGGAACAAGGTCTTCGACTTCACGCTGCTCTCGTCGGGCAGTCGGCGCCAGTTCGACACCAACGCCATCGTCGCCCGCTACGACCAGCGGATCGCCATGTCGGTGCTCGCCGACTTCATCCTGATCGGCCACGAGTCGGTCGGGTCGTTCGCGCTTGCCAGTTCGAAGACCAAGATGTTCAGCACGGCCCTCGGCGCGTGGCTCGACGGCATCCAGGACGTCCTCAACCGCCAGGCGGTGCCGAGGCTGTTCGCGCTGAACCCGCAGTTCCGCCTGCAGGCGCTGCCGACGTTCCAGCACGGCGACGTCGAGACCCCGGACCTCGCCGAGCTCGGCGCCTACATCTCGGCGCTCGCGGGGGCGGGCGTCCCGCTCGTCGGGACGGAGCTCGAAGCGCACCTCAGGCGGGTGGCCGATCTCCCGGTCGAGGAGTCGGAGGAGCGGTAGGTGCCGCGGGCCCTGCCGCTGCGGGCCGCGTCCGTCCTCACGGTGCGGCACGAGATCCAGGAGGCCGTGCGAGAGACGTCGCGCAGCGCGGCCACCATGCTGCGCGCGGCCCTGCTAGAGCTCCGAGCCCAGCCTTCGCTCGAGGAGCTCGAGGAGCTGGCGCGGCGCGAGATGGCGCGGGCGCGCAAGGCGGTCGCCAAGTCGGATATCGACGACATCGCCGACGAGGCGCCGGTGGGGCGCATCACCCGCAAGATCGTGGTCGCGGCGCTCCGCGTGGGGCGCGACGTAGGAGCGCGACACGTCCCGGCGGCCCTGTCCCCGCCGGCCCAGCGCCTCGCCGGACGCCTAACGGTGACGGAGCGGGCTGCCAGGTGGGCGGAGAAGCGCTCCGCCGACCTGGTGGTGAACGTCGCCGAGGGCACCCGGGCGGCCATCCGCGAGGCCATCGCGACCAGCGTGCGGGCCAACCTGCACGTCGACA
>CAZCJT010000396.1:0-3140 GCA_964498565.1 uncultured Acidimicrobiaceae bacterium | reverse complement strand
GCCTGGATCTTCGGGCGGCCGCCGAGGGTGCGCTCGCCGGTGACCCCGCCGGACCCGGCCAGCAGCACGTCGAGGTGCGTCTGCCAGTCCCCCGCCCGTCGCCGGAGCTGGGGTTCGCGGGCCAGGTCCTGGATCATCATCTCGCCCTCGGCGATCTGCGTGTGCAGGTCGTCGAGCATGAAGCCGAGGATGCGGACCGTGGGCGCGTCGACGATGTCGGACGTGACCTTGCGGTGGAACGTGTACGTGGCGAGCAGGTGCGGCACGAGCACGCGGTAGATCCCCACCAGCTTCTCGATGGTCTGCTCGCCTTCCTCGGGGGACGTCAGCTCGTCCATGAACGACACGAACGCCTCGTTCGGCGGCTCGGCCCGGTGCTCGTTCGGTTCCTTCAGCTCCGGGAGGCGGAGCCGCCACAGGTCGGCGTGCCACGCGTGCTGGTAGCAGTGCGGCCCGAGCATCGACTTGACGTCGAGCTCCGGGATGGTGGCGACCCACCCGCCCAGGGCGGCGGACAGGTGCTGCTGGGCCCAGCGGTAGTTGACGATCCGCTCGACCGACTCCTCCACCGTCCACTCGCCGATCAGCCGCCGCCGGTCCCAGTACGGGAACGGCTGGGCGTGGCGCTGCGAGCCGTAGCCGGAGATGGCCTCGGTGTCGCGATCGGTGCCGTCGAGGATGGTCATCGGCCCGTCACCTTCGGCCCCGCACCGGCGACCTCGGCGATGTCGGCGTCGCTGAAGCCGGCCAGCTTGCGCAGCTCGGCGGCGATGGGGAGGAACGCCGCCTGGTTGGCGCCGTCGTAGGAGCCCCGGAGGCCACCGAGGCTGAACGCCCGATCGACCTTGCGCTGGAAGGCCACGACCTTCTTGCGGCGCTCCGGATCGTCCTCGGTCAGCGCCTTCGACCACACCTGGCCGAAGCGGACGTGGGTGACCTCGTCGGCGGCCACGTAGTCGACGCTGCGCCAGATGGCCTCGTCCTCGGCCAGCTTGCCGAAGCGGATGGTGTCGTCGAACACGTCGAGGGCGAGGCCCTCGAGGCACCGGTTCACGCCGACGACGCGCTCGGCGGGGTCGTCCGAGCAGCCGAACTCGAACAGGAACAGGTTCTCGGGGAACTCGCCGATCTCGCAGTCGACGTGGTCGAGCAGGGCGGAGTACGTCTCCACGTGCCGGGTCTCGTCCCAGCACTGGCGGGCCATGTCGAGCTGGAACTTCCACGGCAGCTCGTCGTCGTCGCAGAAGTCCCAGGCGGAGCGTCCGGCGGCCTCGAGCGCCTGCATCTCCCCCATGAAGATGCCGTGCATCTGGGCCTTGATGAACAGCGGCGCCTCCTCGTCGGTGGGACGCACCCGCTTGAAGAACTGCGAGGCGCCGGAGTCGCCCGACTCCATCATCTCTCGCATGTCGTCGTTGGCCATGAGCATCTTCATGGTCTCCTCGACCTGCTCGACCGTCACCTCCTCGGCCATGAGGAAGTCGAGCGGGACGGGTGTGCGCGTGAAGCGCGAGTCTCGCTCCAGCTCGTCAGGGGTCATGAACTTCTTCATGGGGCCTCCTCGGACCTCAGCTCGGGAACCGGCCATGTCTCGAACATGAACGGCTTGTTGGACTCCCGCACGGCGACGGCGCGGGGATCGTCCATGGGGATCACGACGTTGACCGGGCACGGGTCGTAGCAGCGACGGCACCCCGGGCACTTCTCGCCGTCGACCACGAACTCGAAGTCGTCGCTCATGAAGATGGCGTCGTACGGGCACACCCGCTCGCAGATGCCGCACTCGATGCAGCCGTCGATGATGACGAACGGTGCCCCAGCCCGTTTGGCGAAGGATCGACCCATCAGCTACATTCTACGCTCTTTGTCACATGTGTCAACGGTCAGCTCATCTCGTCGGAGATCTTGGTCAAGAAGCATTTGCCGCCAAGGCTCTCCTTCTGCGGGCTCGTGAAGTACCCGGTCGCCGGTGTGCGCAGCGCCTCCTTCTTGGCGTCGTCCCACTTCCACTGGGCGATCCACACCAGCTCCGAACCCGTCTTGCAGTTCGGCGCCATGGAGATGATGGGCGGGGTGATGCCAGGGTCGAAGTTCTCGACCGAGGCGATCCAGTCGAGAATCCCCTGCTGCGTGATGTTCTGGCCCTGGGCCTTGAGGGCGGCGACGACGAGCTTGGCGCCGACCCAGTAGCCCATCGTGGCCGGCGACTCGTAGTGGGCGAAGGAGGCGATCTCGGGGTGGTAGCGCTTGATGGCGTTGACGTACTCGTCATGGGCCGCCGTCTTCTGGCGAGGGGCGCCGGTGGGCTGGTCTCCTTGAGCGCCGCCCCAGATGCCCTCGACCCACGGCCCGACCTGGGTGGCCAGCCCGGCGATACTGGTGGGCCAGTTCCCCCAGCCGATGTTGGGCCGGTACTGCTGGCGCTGGGCGGCGGAGGCGCACAGCACCCAGCCGAGGCCCTGGAAGTCCCAGTAGTCGATGTCCAGGTCCTTCATCTTGAGCACCAGGTTCGTGCAGTCGCCATCGGTGAGGTTGAACGGATCGGTCGACACCACATCGGCCCCGGCGTCCTCCCACGCTTTCGTCAGGAACGGCAGGTACTGGCCCACATCGAGGAGCTGGGTGTCGTAGAGCATCCCCACCTTCATCCCTTGCTTGAACACCCCCTGGTCCTTCAACCCGGCGATGACCTCCTGGGTCCAGATCAAGGCATTGCCCACGATGGGGTACACCGTCGGGTACTTCGAGGCGAAGGACGCCGGCGTCACGCCGAACACGACGGTGGGGATCTTGTTGCGCGTGGCATAGTCGGCCACGGGGTCACCGAAGGCGAGGTAGATGCCGGCGACCTTGTCCTGCTCCCACAACCGCCGGACGTTGGCCAGGGTCTGGGACGGGTCGAGGCGGTCGTCGTAGGTGATGAGGCGCAGCTTGCGGCCGTTGACCCCGCCCTGGGAGTTGATGAGCTGGAAGTAGGAGTCGATGGCACCGAAGGCTTCCTCGCCGACGAAGCCGGCGATGCCCGAGAGCGGGCCGGTGGCGCCGATGCGGATCTCGGTGTCGGTCACCCCCTGTGAGAGCGGACCCGTCGCCGCCGCCTCGCCGCCGCCCCCGCCGTCTGCGGCCGCCGCGTCGCCGCC
>CAZCJT010000395.1:0-3141 GCA_964498565.1 uncultured Acidimicrobiaceae bacterium | reverse complement strand
CCGGCAGGGACAGCGCGGCGGCCACCAGGCCGACGGCCAGACCCACGATGGTGCCCTGACCGAGCATGGCGGCGAACGTGCGTCGGGCCCGGACCGTGGCCGACAGCAGGACGCGCCGGGTCCGGGCCCGCCGCTCGTCGTCGTCGATGAGCCCGAGACCGCCCTCCACGATGCCGGCCCCGTAGATCAGCAAGAAGATGGTCAGGATGGCGTTGACGAAGAAGACCGGGATGGTGAGCGCGTTCTCGGCCAGCGCATCGCTCCCGGTGCCGACCCGGTCGTCCAGGACCTCGAGGAAGTTCTCGACCCGGGCGGAGAGCTCGAGGTCGCGCATGGCCGAGCCGAGCTCGTCATCCCGGCGCTCGAGCTCCTCGGTGGCGTCCGGGGCGGCGCGCTGGAGCGAGCGGACCTCCCGGTCGAGGTTGTCGAAGGTGCCGAACACGAGAGCACCGGCGGCGACGGCGACGACGACGAAGGTGAGGATCACGGCGGCGACGCGCGGGATCCAGCGCCCGAGCCAGGTCACGAGGGGCGCGACGAAGACGGCGGTGACCGTGCATGCCGCCGCCCATCCGAGGATCCGCTGGCCGGCCACGAAGGCACCGCGCAGGGCGAGGAGGGCGAGGACGACGCCGACGGCCAGGACGATCGTCCGGATGCTGATGCGGACGGTGCGGTGGCGACGGGCGTTGCCGCTCATCCACGGTGTCACCGGCATCGGGACGTACGGTACCGAGGGTGACCACGGGCTCCAGTGATGCGCCCGCCGCTGCACCGCCCGCCGACCCGGTCGATTCCGGTGAGCGCACGGTGATCGACGTCGACCTGCGCTCCATGGTGACGCTGCTGGTCGTCGCCCTCGCCGCGCTGGGTCTGCTCGAGCTGCTCCAGCAGACGCCCGGGATCCTCACCAAGATCCTCGTCGGCATCGTGATCGCGCTGGCGCTCGACCCGGTGGTCGCCCGCATGCGCGACCGCCTCGGCGGTTCGAGCCGGGGCATCGCGGTCGCCATCGTCGGCACCGGGCTCGGCATGGCGCTGCTCGGCGTGCTGCTCGTGCTCGGGCCTGCGGCGATCGATCAGGCCGGCAGCCTCCGCTCCGACCTGCCGACCACCATCGAGGACGCCTACACCTGGCCCGTCGTCGGCGAGCGCATCGCCGAGGCCGACCTCTCCCAGCGGGTCGACGACGCCATCGACCGGCTCCCGGCCGAGCTCGACGACGAGCAGATCACCCGCTACGCCGAGGACCTCCTCGGCGGGCTTCTCACCACGGTGGTCGTCCTCGTCACCGCCGTCGCCGTGATGCTCGACGGCGAGGTGATGGTCCAGCGGATCCGCGACCTGTTCTCCGGCGAACGCCAGGAGCGCCTCGACTCGGTCGGCCGGGTCGTCTACCGCACCTTCGGCAACTACTTCGCCGGCTCGCTCTTCGTCGCCATCCTGAACGGGCTGGTGGTCCTCACCGTGGCCCTCCTGCTCGGCGTCCCGCTCGCGCCCCTGGCCGGGCTGTGGTCGATGCTCACCAACCTGATCCCCCAGATCGGCGGCTTCCTGGGCGGCTCGTTCCTCGTCACCCTCGCACTCACGCAGGGGCCGGTCGCCGCGGTCATCGCACTCGTGGTGTTCCTCGTGTACCAGAACCTCGAGAACAACATCATCCAGCCCGCCGTGGTCGGCAAGGCGGTCGACCTCACGCCGCCCACCACGATGCTGGCCGCCCTGCTCGGCGGCGCCGTCGCCGGCGTGCCCGGTGCGCTCATCGCCACCCCCATCGTCGGCGCCGCCAAGGTGCTGTACCTGCGCGACGCCCGGGATGGCACCGTCGACGGCCGGATCACCGGGGACGACGTCGGCCACCCCCAGGCGGGCGTGTTCCGCCGGGTCCTCGACCGGATCAGGAACCGGCGCGGTGGCAGCCGCTGAGGTGGTCGTCCACCATCCCGGCTGACTGCATGAACGCGTAGACGATCGTCGGCCCGACGAAGCGGGCGCCGCGGGCCTTGAGCGCCCGACTGAGCGCATCGGACTCCGGCGTGTGCGCCGGAAGCTCGGCCCGCGGGTCGAGCGGTGCCGGCCGTGGCGGCGGGGCGTGGGACCAGACCAGCTCGCTCAGCGACGAGTCCTCGCGACGCAGCTCCTGGCTCAGCCGGGCCAGGTCGACGGTGGCCTGGATCTTGCCCCGGTGCCGGACGATGCCGGCATCGCCCAACAGCCGCTCGACGTCGTCGTCGCCGTAGGCCGCGACCGCATCGATGTCGAACCCGTCGAACGCGGCCCGGAACGCCTCCCGCTTCCTCAGGATGGTGATCCAGGCCAGGCCTGCTTGGAAGCCCTCGAGCGCGAGCAGCTCGAACACGTCGCGCTCGTCACGGGTGGGGCGACCCCACTCGTGGTCGTGGTAGGCGACGTAGAGGGGGTCGTCGCCGCACCACCAGCAGCGCACGAGGCCGTCGTCCCCGGTGCGGAGTCGGTCGTCCATGGTCAAAAGATCGTGTACCCGCCGTCGGCGACGATCTGGTCGCCGGTGTGCCAGTCGACGGACTTGTCGCACAGGTAGGCGGCGAGCGCCTCGTAGTCCTCCCCGGTGGCCCATCGCCGCACGGGCGTCCGCTTGGTGGTGACCTCGCGGAACCGCTCGTCCTGGTAGCCACCCTCGGCCATCTCGGTGCGGGTCCAGCCGGGCAGCACGGCGTTCACCCGGATCTTGTGGCGGGCGAGACCGACGGCCGACGCCCGGACGAGCCCGAGCAGCGCGGTCTTCGACGCGCCGTAGTGGGGGTTGGCAGCGGCGCCGTGGATCGCCGACGTGGAGGAGACGGCCACGATGGCACCGCCCTCGCCCTGGGCGATCATCTGCCGGGCGCAGTCCCGCATGGTCAGGAACGCACCGTCGAGGTTGACGGCCATGACGCGGCGCCACTCCTCGAGCGTCAGGTCCTGGAGCTGGCCGCCGCCGCTTGTGCCCGCGTTGGCCACGCAGATGTCGATGCGCCCGAGGCGCTCGACGGTCTCGGCGGTGGCCTCGGCCACCGACGCCTCGTCGCCCACGTCGCAGGCGATGGCCACCGCGTCGACACCGTGGCCCCGGATGGTCTCGACCGCCGCCGCCGACTTCGGCGCGTTGCGGGCCCACACCGC
>CAZCJT010000394.1:0-3146 GCA_964498565.1 uncultured Acidimicrobiaceae bacterium | reverse complement strand
GTTGAGCGTGGTGTGCGTCCCCGCCAGGTCCTCCGGGGCCAGCCGGCCCGGGATCAGCCCGTGGTCGGGACCGCGGCGTCCCGGTGGAGGGGTCGTGGGATGATGCGCCGGTGCCTGCCGCGCTGCCCGCACGAGCTGGTCGGCTCCTCGCCCTCGCCCTGCTGGCGACGGCCCTCGTGTCCTGCCGGGCCAGCGACGTCACCCTCGAACGCCCCGTCCCGTCGACGACCACGACGAGCACCACCTCCTCGACGACCACGACCACCGCGGCGCCCGACGTCGGCATCGCCGGCCAGGCCGGTGTGGGCGACCCCTACTTCCCCGAGCTCGGCAACGGCGGCTATGACGTGTCCAGCTACCACATCGCCCTCGAGTGGCTGCCCGACACGGGCTCGATCGACGCCACCACCACGATCGAGCTGACGCCGTCGGTGGCGCTCGACACCTTG
This sequence comes from uncultured Acidimicrobiaceae bacterium, assembly GCA_964498565.1. GTDB lineage: Bacteria > Actinomycetota > Acidimicrobiia > Acidimicrobiales > Salinilacustritrichaceae > Salinilacustrithrix. Next base: position 2,697 of record CAZCJT010000394.1, on the reverse strand, counting down.
AACCTCGACCTGGTCGGCCTCGAGGTGACGGCCGTGACGGTCGACGGCGCGCCCACCCCGATCACCCGTGCCGGGCGTGAGCTGACCGTGGATCCGGAACGGGTGCTCCCAGCCGGCACACCGGTCGCCGTGGCCGTCGCCTACCGCGGCACGCCCCAGCCCCTGTCCCTCGGCAGCGACGTCTTCGGCGCCGGTTGGCAGACCGACGGGCGGGACGCCTTCGTCGCCTCCGAGCCGGCCGGTGCCGCCACCTGGTTCCCCGGCAACGACCACCCCACCGACAAGGCGCGGTTCCGCTTCGACCTCACCGTGCCCGGTGACCTCGTCGCCGTCGCCAACGGGATCCTGGTCGAGGAGCGCCCGGAGCCCGACGGCCGGCGCACCTGGCGCTGGGACGCCCTCGACCCCATGGCGACCTACCTGGCGTCCGTCGCCATCGGTGACCTGACGATCGATCGGGGGACCGCGCCCACCGGTCTGGCGCTGCGCGACGCGTTCCCGCCCCGGTTCGCGGCCGACGCCCGCGCGCTGTTCGCCCCCACCGGTGAGATGGTGGCGACGTTCGAGGAGTGGTTCGGGCCGTTCCCCTTCGAGGTCTACGGCCACGTCGTCGTCGACGAGGTGCTCGGCTACGCGCTCGAGAACCAGACGCTGTCGCTCTTCGGCATCGACCTGCTCGGCGCCGGCCGCGCCGGCGAGCGGACCGTGGCCCACGAGCTGGCGCACCAGTGGTTCGGCAACGCGGTCAGCCCGGCTACGTGGCGCGACATCTGGCTCAACGAGAGCTTCGCCACCTACGCCGAGTGGATCTGGGACCAGGAGTCGAACGGCCAGCCCATCTCCCGCTCGGCCAAGCGGGCGCACGCATCGGCCGACTTCGGCATCGCTCCGGGCGACCCGGGCAACCAGGAGCTGTTCCAGCCGACCGTCTACGTGCGAGGCGGGCTCGTCCTGCACGCCCTGTCGGTGGCGATGGGGGACGAGGCGTTCCGGGCACTGCTGCGGGAGTGGCCGCAGCGCTTCGGCGGCTCCACCGCGTCCACGCAGGACCTGCGGGCGCTGGCCGAGGAGCTGTCGGGCCAGGATCTCGGCCCGGTGTTCGACGCCTGGGTGTACGGGACGTCGCTGCCGCCCTTCCCCGGCTGAGGGCTACGCGGCCTCGTCGCCCAGCACCGCGGCGAGGCAGGCCTCGATGGTGGGGTGCCGGAACGTGAAGCCGCTGGCCTCGAGCGCCGACGGCACGACCCGGTGCGACGCGTAGAGCAGGGCGTCCGACAGCTCCTTGCCGAGCAGGATGCGGGGCCCGATGCCGGGGATGGGCACCAGGGTGGGACGACCGAGCTCCCGGCCCAGCGCCTTGGTGTACTCCCGGTTGGTCACCGGGTTCGGCGCCGTCAGGTTGACCGGGCCCTCGACGTCGGACTCCATGAGGTGCAGCATGGCCCGCACGTGATCGTCGATGGAGATCCAGCTCCACCACTGGTCACCGGCGCCGAGCCGCCCGCCGATGCCGAGCTTGAAGGGCAGCAGCATCTTCCGGAGCGCGCCGCCGTCGCCGGACTGGACGATGCCCGTGCGCAGCAGGCACGTGCGGATGCCGGCCTCCTGCGCCGGGGCCGTGGCGCCCTCCCACCGCTGGCACACGTCGGTGAGGAAGCTGTCGCCGGCGCGCGACTCCTCGGTGAGCACCTCGTCACCGGCGTCGGGGTAGTAGTCGATGCCGGAGGCCGACAGCAGCACCGCCGGCTTGCGATCGAGACCGGCGATGGTGCGGGCGATGAGGTCGGTGCTCTTCGTGCGGGACTCGATGATGAGCCGCTTGCGCTCGTCGGTCCAGCGCTCGTCGCCGATGCCGGCGCCGGCCAGGTTCACCACCGCGTCGACGCCTTCCAGGCCCGCGGCGTCGATGGTGCCGGCCTCGGGGTCCCAGGCGAGCTCGTCGGTGCCCGGGTTGCCGTGGCGCACGAGCCGGATGGCGGTGTGCCCACCGCCCCGGAGCGCCCCGACGAGGGAGGAGCCGATCAGGCCCGACGACCCGGTGATGGCGACCAACATGGCGTGTACGGTACCGATGCCGGACGGCGCCCTGTCATCGGGGGGACACGCCGGTGCCGGGACCGGGGGAGCACCACATGCTGCAAGACCTGAAGAAGTTCCTGATGCGGGGCAACGTGGTCGACCTGGCCGTGGCCGTCGTGATCGGCGCCGCGTTCGGCCTGGTGGTGTCATCGTTCGTCGACAACATCATCAACCCGATCGTCGCGGCCGTGGCCGGCGAGCGCGACCTCAGCGAGGTGGCCGCCATCACGCTGCGAGAGGGTGACGTGCCCGAGGAGGATGCGGTGCTGCGCATCGGCGCCTTCGTGCAGCAGGTGCTGGACTTCGTCATCATCGGCACCGCCCTCTTCTTCGTCGTCAAGGCGTTCGAGAAGCTCCAGGAGCGCCGGGCCAACCAGGAGGTGCCCGACGAGGAGACCCCCACGCCCTCCGACGAGGCGATGCTCCTGTCGGAGATCCGAGACCTGCTGAAGGCGCAGCGCACCCAGCCCTGAGGCACTGAGGGAGGCGTCCGGCGTTCCTCTATGGTTCGAGGCGTGGCCGACGTACCCATGCCCCAGCTCGGTGAGACCGTCACCGAGGGAACGATCACCCGCTGGTTCAAGCAGGTCGGCGATGCCGTTGCCGAGGACGAGCCGC
>CAZCJT010000393.1:0-3154 GCA_964498565.1 uncultured Acidimicrobiaceae bacterium | reverse complement strand
GCTCCTGCCCCGCCTGCTGCCAACGCCGGTGCTCGCCTTCGCCGTCCGCCACCTCGGCGCGGCAGCCGGGGTCATGGTGACCGCCAGCCACAACCCGCCGGCCGACAACGGCTACAAGGTGTACGCGCGCGACGGGGCCCAGATCGTGGCCCCGTGGGACGCGGAGATCGCATCGCACATGGCCGCCGCGGGTCCGGTCGGCGACCTGGCGCTGGCCGGTCTCGACGACCCGCTCGTGTCCCCCCTGGGCGACGACGTCGTCGAGGCCTACGTGACGGGCGTGGCCGGGCTGCGCCGCACCGACCAACCCGTCGACCTGCGCATCGCCTACACCCCCTTGCACGGCGTCGGCCTCGAGGTGCTGCGCCGCGCGTTCGATCGGGCCGCGCTGCCCGAACCCGCCGTGGTGGCGGCCCAGGCCCTCCCCGACCCCGACTTCCCCACGGTCGCCTTCCCCAACCCCGAGGAGCCGGGGGCGATGGACCTCCTCCTCGCCCTCGCCGAGGACCAGGGCGCCGACCTCGCCATCGCCAACGACCCCGACGCCGACCGCCTCGCCCTCGCCGTCCCCGCGCCCCGGGGCGGCACCACCGCATGGCGGGTGCTCACCGGTGACGAGATCGGGCTGCTGCTCGCCGACCACCTCCTCCGGCACTCCGAGGGCGCCGAACGCCTCCTCGTCACCACGGTCGTGTCCTCGTCCGCGCTCGCCGCGCTCGCCGAGGCGAGGGGTGCAGCGTTCGTGGAGACGCTGACCGGGTTCAAGTGGCTGGCCCGGGCGGCCATGGACCGCCCCGAGATGCGACCCGTCCTCGGCTACGAGGAGGCGCTCGGCTACTCCGTCGGCTCGCTGGTGCGGGACAAGGACGGGATCGGCGCTGCCGTCGTGGCCGTCGAGGCCGTGGCCGGACTGGTCGTCCAGCGGTCGTCGGTGGTGCAGCGGCTGGCGGAGCTCGCGGTCGAGCTCGGGCTGCACCGCACCCGGCAGCGGTCCCTGCGCTACGACGGCATCGACGGGCCCCGCCGCATGGCCGCAGCCGTCGACCGGATCCGCGCGGCGCCTCCCACCTCGCTCGCCGGCCGCACGGTCACCGAGGTGGAGGACCTCGCCCTCGGCGGACGGCTGCCACCCACCGACGGCATCGTGCTGCGAGCCGACGGGCTGCGGGTCGTGGTGCGTCCCTCGGGCACGGAGCCGAAGCTGAAGCTCTACGTGCAGGTCGTCCGGCGCGTCGCCTCCGTCGAGGACGTCGGTGCCGAGGCGCTCGCGGCCGATGCCGTCATCGACGCGGCCGTCGGGGAGCTCGAGCAGCTGCTGTCCTAGGGGAGCTTCGAGCACGACTCGTCGTCGGGGCGGAGCGCAGCCGTACCGTGGCCGCCGTGCGGGTGCTGATCTGTGACGACGAGGCCGACATCCGGCTGCTGTTCCGGATGGCGTTCGAGGAGTGGGACGTCGAGGTCACCGAGGCCGTCGACGGCGACGACTGCATCGACCAGGTGGCCGAGGTGTGCCCCGACCTCATCGTGCTGGACCTGTTCATGCCGAACCGGGACGGGCTCTCGGCCCTGCCCGAGCTCAAGCGCCGCTGCCCGAAGGCCCGGGTGCTCGTGGTCACCGCCTACGCCGCCGCCGAGAGCTTCAACCGCAGCCGGGCCAGGGGTGCGACGGCATGCTTCGACAAGCTCGACTTCGAGCACCGCATCCCCCGCCTGGTGGAGCGCTACGGGGCCGCGTGACCCCGTAGCGCCCGCGGGCTACTTGGCGGCTTCGAGCTCGGCGCCGAGCTCCTCGAGTCGGGGCTCGCCCATGCGCTCGCGGACCTCGGGGAACATCTCGGTCTCCTCCTCCTCGGCGTGGTGCTCGACGTTCTCCATGAGCACCTTCATCTTGGCGATGTAGGTCTCCTCGCCGGACACCGACTCGATCTCCCGCATGAGCACCTTGACGACGTGGTGCTCCTGGACGCCTTCGGCCACGGCGTCGCCGAGCTCCTCGTCGGCCTCGCGGACCGCCGGGTAGAAGATGTCCTCCTCGATCCGGGTGTGCGCCTCGAGCTCGCTGAAGATCTTCTGCTGCACCTCCTTCATGCGGTCCATGTCCTCGGCCTCCTGGGCTTGGTGGAACTGCTCGAAGAGCGCTCGGACCTCCTCGTGGTCCTCGGTCAACAGCTTGATGGCGTCCATGGGGTCCTCTTTCGTCGGGGGATGCCGGAGCCGACCCCTACCCAGTACGCCCCGGTCTGTGCCGTCAGGCCGTCCCGAACAGGCGGTCGCCGGCGTCGCCCAGACCGGGCACGATGAACGCGTCGTCGTCGAGGTGGTCGTCGATCGACGCCGTCCACAGGCGGTCCACCAGCCCGGTGCCGGCGAGGCGCTCGACGCCTTCGGGTGCGGCGAGGATGCACACGGCCGTGATCGTGCCGGGGTTCCGAGCGGCCAGCTGCGCGCACGCGAACGCCATGGAGCCACCGGTGGCCAGCATCGGGTCGAGCACCAGCACGTCGCGGCCGTCGAGGTCGTCGGGAACCGAGTTCATGTACGGCTCGGGCTCGTGGGTGGACTCGTTGCGCGCCACGCCGATGAACCCCGTGTCGCTGCCCGGCAGGAGGCGCAGCACGGGGCCCAGCATGCCGAGGCCGGCACGGAGCACGGGGACCACCATGGGCGGCCGCTGCACCCGTACCCCGGTGGTCTCGGTGAGCGGGGTGCGGATGGTGACCGGCTCGGTGGCGAGGGTGCGCGTGGCCTCGTACACGAGCATCAGGGCGAGCTCGTCGGCCGCCTGCCGGAACACCGCCCGGTCGGTGCGCTCGTCGCGCATGCGGGTGAGCAGCTGCCCGGCCAGGGGATGGTCGACGACGAGCGTGTCCATGTTGGCATGATGGCACCCGTGGATCGCACCGCAGTCGCCCGCATGATCGACCACACGTTGCTGGCGCCGGAAGCGACGGTCGAGCGGGTCCTGGCCCTGTGCGCCGAGGCGCGAGAGCTCCAGGTCGGTGCGGTGTGCGTGTCGCCGAACCAGGTGTCGGTGGCTGCCGGCGCGCTGCGGGGCTCGGGTGTCGGTGTCGCATCGGTGGTGGGGTTCCCGTCGGGCGCGCACCGGGCGGAGTTCAAGGCGGCGGAGGCCGCGGCCGCCGTGGCCGACGGCGCC
>CAZCJT010000392.1:0-3154 GCA_964498565.1 uncultured Acidimicrobiaceae bacterium | reverse complement strand
ACGAGGACGATGATCGACAGGGCGATGACCCACAGGTCCTTGGGGGCGATGGAGATGGGGCCGATGTCGACGGCCCGCTGGAGGTTGTAGCCCGAGTAGGGCCGGGTCCGTCCGCCGAACTGGTACAGGTAGATGTAGCGGATGCCGATCGAGAGACCGATCGACACGACCATCATGGCGATGAGCCCGGTCTTGCGGCGCCGCAGCGGGCGCCACACGCCGGTGTCGACCAGGCCGCCGACCACGCCGGACACGCACATGGCGAGCAGCGTGGCCCAGACCAGGTGCATGCCGATCGTGCGGTTGAAGAAGTAGGCGGCCAGGGCGCCGAACGTGACGAGCTCGCCGTGGGCGAAGTTCACCAGCCCCGTGGTGCCGAAGATCAGGGACAGGCCGATGGCCGCCATCGCGATGATCAGACCGAACTTCACGCCCTCCACGCAGAGCTGGAGGAACTGGTCGAAGCGCGTTCCGACGTCGCGCGGGTCCTCGCCCAGGGCGAAGATGACCGGGCGGGTCTGGCCGGGACGGACGTTCACCGACAGCTCGGCCCTGTCCTCGTCGCGCAGCTCCACGTCGTCGGGCAGCGAGTCGGGATCGATGGAGACGAGGTAGGTGCCGGGACCGGGCAGCTCGACCGACCACGTGCCCTGGTCGTCGGTCTCGACCTCGTCGATCTCGTCGCCGTCGGCGGTGCGCACGGTGATCGCTGCGCCGCTGACGAGGACGTCCTCGCCGTCTTCCTCCTCGGGCTCGGCCCGCAGGGTGCCGGTGACGGACTCCGCAGCGCCGGTGTCCTCGCCGTCGTCCTCCTGGGCGCCAGCCGGGGAGACCACCAGGATCGACAGGCACGCCCCTAGCAGGAGCAACAGCACGGGTCTGATGAAGCGGGCAGGCACGGCGGACGGAGTGTAGGGAACCGGATACGCCGGAGCGGGCCGCGTGGCCGGGTTGGCCCGCCCGCCGTCCGGATGATCCCGTTTCGTCCCGATCCTCGGGGTCCTGCAGCGGGGCGGCAGACCCCTCACCCGCAGCAACCGGGTGGCGGGTAGCCCACCGAGGGCGCCACCACGCCGTCCACGTGCCCGATCTCGGCGAGCAGCAGGCCGACCGTGTCGACCCCCTCGACACCCGGCAGGTCGATGTGGAAGACGTCTTCGGCGATGCCGGCGCTCCGGGACGACACCCGCACGTCGGTGATGTCGGCGCCGAGCGCGCCGATGCGCGATGCCACGGAGCCGAGTGCGCCCGGGCGATCGGGGATCTGGAGCGTCACGACCAGGTGGCGCCGGGCTGCGCCGGGGACGGTTTCGTCTGCGGTCTCGTCCATCAGGGCACGCTCCATGCCGACACCCAATCGCCGCCGCGTTCCGGCACGGACAGCAACGGGTGAACGCTGCGTGAACGCGTCGCGGCCGACGACTCAGCGCAGGCCCACGGCATCCAGCACCTCGTCGAGCGAGCCGGCCATGCCGGTGATGAAGACGCCGAACTCGGCGTAGATGGCCGATGCCCGGTCGTAGCGCATCGTGTACACCACCTCCTTGAGGTCGTCGGGGCGCTGGGCGAAGAGGGTGACGCCCCATTCGAAGTCGTCGACGCCGGTGGACCCGGTGACGACCTGGAGCACGCGGCCGGCGAAGTTCCGCCCCGACTTGCCGTGCTCCATCATCAGCTCCATGCGCTCCTCGTAGGGCAGCGTGTACCAGTTGCCCTCGACCGTGCGGCGCTTGGACATGGGGTAGAAGCAGAACGCAGGCTTCCCCTCCGGCGGGAGCTGCGGGAACAGGCGGGCCTGCTTCATCTGGTCGGGCACGCCCTGCGCGTACTCGGAGATCTCGGTGAGGCTCACGTAGCTGTCCACCAGCTCGAGGCCGGCGGCGACCAGATCGGTCTGGAGGCGGCGCAGCCGCCACTGGTCGGGCCCGAGCGCCATGAACCCGAGGTCGGCCTTGTGCCCGAGGACGGCGACCGGCACGACCTGGTACCCGTCGGCCTGGGCCGAGGCGACTGCAGCCCGGACGTCGTCGGCCGCGGCCAACGGGCCGACGGTGAAGAACAGGTGCAGGACGGCCTGGCCGTCGGCGGGCGTGGAGGGGGTCGTTGCGGTGGTGTCGCTCACCCGGCCAACCCTACGGCGGCACCGTCAGCCGTCGTACAGGCGCCCGCCGGCGTCGCCGACCCAACCGATCAGCGTGATGCGAGCCATGCGGGCCGCCTCCACGGCCAGCGACGTCGGCGCGCCCTTGGCCACGACGGTGGTGATGCCGGCCGCCCACGCCTTCTGGACGATCTCGAAGCCGACCCGGCCGCTCACCACCAGCCCGTCGCCGTGGCGGGGCAGCCGGCCGGCGAGCAGCTCGTGCCCCACGACCTTGTCCACGGCGTTGTGACGGCCGACGTCCTCGCGCACCACGACCGCTTCGCCGTCGGGTGTGAACAGGGCCGCGGCGTGCACGGCCCCCGTGGCGGCGAAGATCGGCGTGTCGCCGAGCAGCCGGCGGGGTGCGGCGAGGAGGACGTCGTCGGGGATGGGGTCCCCGACGGGGAGCGGATGGATGCGGGTGCGCAGCTCGTCGACGGCCGTGGTCCCGCACATCCCGCACGCGCTGCTGGTGACGCCGAGGCGCGGCGCCGGGGCCGGAGCCTGACCCCCCGTGCTCACCGTGACCACGTTGAACTCGGATTCGACCACCGCACCGGGACCGTCGCCCCGGCAGTACTTCGCCGACCGGACGGGGGCCCCGTCGAGCAGGCCCTCGGTGTGGCAGAACCCGACGGCGAGCTCGAAGTCGTGCCCCGGGGTGCGCATGGTGGTGCCGACGAGGTGACCGTCGAGCCGGATCTCGAGCGGCTCCTCGACCGCGACCTCGTCGGGGCCGCGGGTCCGGCCGTCGGGGCCGACCCACGTGGTCAGCAGGCGGTTGGTGCGGCCCCGGGTCACCGTCTCAGCGTAGGAGCGTCCGGTTGCAGCCGGCGGCCGGTCGCGGCACGGGGGCAGGAGGGTCCGGCCCACAGGACGAACAACCTCCCGGGGAACACCGGACCATGCACCACGAACCGCTTCGAGCCGCGCGCTCCGACCGCTCACCGCACCGTCGGTGCCGCTCCGCCCTCGTGGCGGTGCTGCTGGCGACGCTCGCCACGCTGCTCG
>CAZCJT010000391.1:0-3156 GCA_964498565.1 uncultured Acidimicrobiaceae bacterium | reverse complement strand
CAGGGGCAGGCTGCGCGGCGCCAGCGGGAAGGTGTGGCCGGGTGCCTCGGCGTGGAAGCGGACCCCGTCGCGGCTGACGGCCAGGTCGCCGGCCGCGAGCAGCTCGCCGTAGAGGTCGCCGAGCACGGGCAGCACCACGATGCCCTTCTGGTAGTCCTCGCGGCCGACCCAGTCGATGTCGAACCACTCGGCCGAGGACGAAGACGCGCCGTGCTCGAGCACGTCGAGCCACCGCTGGTTGTGACCACCCTCGATGGACACGTGGTTGGGCACGACGTCGACCACCACGCCGAGGCCGACCCGCCGGGCCTCGTCGCTGAAGCGCTCCCAGGCCTCGTCGCCGCCCAGGTCAGGCGACACGCTGGCGTGGTCGACCACGTCGTAGCCGTGCATCGACCCCGGCACGGCGGTGAGGATCGGCGACAGGTAGACGTGGGACACGCCGAGGTCGGCCAGGTGCTCCAGCCGGTGCCTGGCGTCGTCGAGCGTGTTGTCGTGGTGGAGCTGCAGCCGGTAGGTGGCGGTCGGCCTCAACTCTGGTCGGCTCCGTCGTCGGCGGGACGGAACCGGAGCAGCACGGTGGCGCGGGGCACGAGCTCCACGTCGGTCGTGACGATGCGCGGCTCGGCCTCGGCACCGGTGGGCAGCGAGCTGTCGAGCTCGACCAGCCAGTCACCGTCCATCTCGGGCAGCTTCCAGGCGATGGCGTCGGGCTCCGCGCTGATGAGGAGCAGGAAGGAGTCGTCCACGATGGGCCGCCCGCGGGCGTCGCGGCTGCGGATGCCACGGCCGTCCATGTACAGGCCCACCGTGCGTGGAGCGCCCTCCCAGTCGTGGTCCTCCATGACGCCGCCGTCGGGCTTGAACCACTCGATGTCGACGTTGCCGCGGATCTCCTGGCCGAAGAACCAGCGGCGGCGGCGCAGCACCGGGTGCTCCTTGCGGATGGCGATGCAGCGGCGGGTGAACTCGAGCAGGTCGGTGTCGACGTCGTCCCAGTCGAACCAGCTGATCTCGTTGTCCTGGCAGTAGGCGTTGTTGTTACCGCCCTGGGTGCGGCCCAGCTCGTCGCCGCCGAGCAGCATCGGCACGCCCTGGGAGAGCAGGAGCGTCGCCAGCAGGTTGCGCTGCTGGCGGGCCCGGAGGGCGAGGATCTCGGGGTCGTCGGTCTCGCCCTCGGCCCCGCAGTTCCAGGACCGGTTGTGGGACTCGCCGTCGTTGCCGTCCTCGCCGTTGGCGTCGTTGTGCTTCTCGTTGTAGGACACGAGGTCGCGCAGCGTGAAGCCGTCGTGCGCGGTGACGAAGTTGATGCTGGCCACCGGGGACCGCGTCTCGTCGGAGTACAGGTCGGCCGAGCCGGTGAGGCGCGATGCCAGCTCGGGCACGGTGTGGGGCTCGCCCCGCCAGTGGTCTCGGATGGTGTCGCGGTAGGCGCCGTTCCACTCGGACCACACCGGCGGGAAGTTGCCCACCTGGTAGCCGCCCTCGCCGACGTCCCACGGCTCGGCGATGAGCTTCACCTGGGACACGACCGGGTCCTGGTGGACGAGGTCGAAGAAGGCGGAGAGGCGGTCGACCTCGTAGAACTGGCGGGCCAGGGTGGAGGCCAGGTCGAAGCGGAAGCCGTCGACGTGGCACTCGGTCACCCAGTACCGCAGCGAGTCCATGATGAGCTGCAGCGAGTACGGGTGGGCCATGTTGAGGCTGTTGCCGGTGCCCGTGGTGTCGAAGTAGTGGAAGGGGTCGTCCGGCACGAGGCGGTAGTACGCCTGGTTGTCGAGACCACGGAACGACAGGGTGGGACCCATGTGGTTGCCCTCCGCCGTGTGGTTGTAGACGACGTCGAGGATGACCTCGATGCCGGCCTCGTGCATGGCGCGCACCATGCCCTTGAACTCCTGGACCTGCTCGCCGGTGGTGCCGGAGGCGGCGTAGTCGGCGTGGGGGGCGAAGAAGCCGATGGTGTTGTAGCCCCAGTAGTTGCGCAGGCCCTTGTCGACGAGGTGGCCGTCGTGGACGAACTGGTGCACCGGCATCAGCTCGACCGCGGTGACGCCGAGGTCCACGAGGTGGTCGATGATCGCCGGGTGGGCCAGGCCCTGGTAGGTGCCCCGCTCGCGCTCGGGCACGTCGGGGTGGTTCATGGTGAGGCCCTTGACGTGGGTCTCGTAGATCACCGTCTCGTGCAGCGGCGTGTTGAGCAGCCGGTCGTCGCCCCAGTCGAAGTACGGGCTGTGCACGACGCCGACCGGCACCTTGCCGGCGCTGTCGAGGTCGTTGCGCTGGTGCGGGTCGTCCCAGTCGTAGCCGAAGACCTCCTGGCCCCACTCGACCTCGCCCGTGACGGCCTTGGCGTAGGGGTCGAGGAGCAGCTTGGAGGAGTTGCAGCGCAGGCCGCTGCCCGGGTCCCACGGGCCTTCGACCCGGTAGCCGTAGCGCTGGCCGGGGCCCACGCCCGGCAGGTACTCGTGCCAGCAGTGGGCGTCGACCTCGGTGAGCGGGACCTGCTCCTCGGAGCCGTCCTCGGCGATCAGGCACAGCGTCACGGACTCCGCGACCTGGGAGAACACGCTGAAGTTGGTGCCCAGTCCGTCGTAGCTCGCCCCCAGGGGGAACGGCTGTCCGGGCCAGGTCTCACGGGCGGGCGAACGCGTCTCGTCGGGCACCGGGCACCTGTACCCGATCCACCCGGCGCCATGCGTGGAACGCCCGGTTCGCACGTCAGCCGAGGAGGGCCACGACCTCGCGCCGCTGGACCTCGTTCGTGCCGGTCCGCGACAGGTCGTCCACGGCCACGTAGCGCACCGGCACCTTGTAGTGCGCGAGGTGCTCGCGGGCGTGCTCGAGCATCCGACGCATGGGGTTCCGGCGTAGCCCCGGTGGGGTGCTCGCCGCCAACCGGCGAACGGGCGTCAGCGCTTCTCGAGCGGCGACCACGAGAGCAGCAGCCGCTTCTCACCGACGTCGACGAAGCGGATGGTGGCCTCGGCCTTGTCGCCGGCGCCCTCGATGTCGAGGATCACCCCGTCCCCGAAGGTGGCGTGGTGGACGTCGTCGCCCACCTTCAGCCCCAGGGCCTCGGCGCCGCTCGTGGGCGCGGGCGCGTCGCGGGCGGCCAGCGCGTTCTCGACGATGCGGTCCCGCCCCGCCTCCATG
>CAZCJT010000390.1:0-3175 GCA_964498565.1 uncultured Acidimicrobiaceae bacterium | reverse complement strand
GGCCTCGCCGTCGCCGAGGCCGAGGCCAGCCAGCTCGCCGCCAGCATCGACTGGGAGGCACGCGAGGCCCGGACCCGCACGCAGCGAGTCCTGGCCACGCGGGTCGGCGACCTGTTCCGGTCTGCCCTCGGCCCGCTCGGCTGAGCTCGGTGGTCGCCGAGGGCGGCGCTCAGTCCCGGAAGTTCTCGAACTGCAGCGGGACCTCGAAGTCCCCCTCGCGCAGCGCAGCGATGACCTCCTGGAGCTGGTCACGGCTCTTGCCCGTCACCCGCAGCTGGTCGCCCTGGGTCTGAGACTGGATGCCCTTCACCCCCAGGTTCTTGATGAACTTGTTGAGCTCCTTGGCCTTGTCCGAGGTGATGCCGGCCCGCAGCGCGATGCTCTGGCGGGCCGACCCGCCGGCGGCCTCCTCGACCTTGCCGGGATCGAGCACCTTCAGGCTGACCTTGCGCTTCACCAGCTTCTCCTCGAGCACCGTGCGCAGGGCGTGCAGGCGGTCCTCGCTGGCCGAGCGCAGCGTGATGGCGTCCTCGCCGTTGAGCTCGATCGAGGTGTCGGTGCCCTTGAAGTCGTAGCGCGTCGTCGCCTCGCGAGCGGTCTGGTCCACCGCGTTGCGGACCTCCTGGACGTCGAACTGGCTGACCACGTCGAAGCTGGGCATGGCTCGGAGACTAGCGACGACCACTTGGTCGGCGGTCCGGTGCCGCTGCTACCTTGAGCGCCCCCTGGGTCGGTGCCCGAGTGGCCAAAGGGAACGGGCTGTAAACCCGTCGGCGTACGCCTACGTTGGTTCAAATCCAACCCGGCCCACGCGTTCTCGCCCTTGCCGGCGAGAACGAGGGCGAATGCTTCGCATTCGCCCGCGCCCGCGATCGTCTCCCGATCGCCGCTACAGCAGGATCTGCATGACGGCGACGTCGAGCCAGCGGCCGAACTTCCGGCCCACCTCGCGCTCCACGCCCACGTGCTGGAACCCGACCGCGGCGTGCAGGCGGATGGAGGCGGTGTGGTCGGCGACGATCCGGGCGATCACCGAGTGGAAGCCCCGCTCGCGGGCCACGGCGACGATCTCGTCGAGGAGGGCACGACCGACGCCGGCCCCCCGGTGGTCGGCGTGGACGTACACCGAGTCCTCCACCGTGGTCCGGTAGCCGGCCCGCTCCCGGTACGCCGACAGGGACGCGTAGCCGGCGACGACGCCGTCGATCTCGGCCACCACCACCTCGAGCGCACCGGAGCGGGCGTCGAGCCACTCGGCCTGCTCCTCCACGGTCCGGGTCACCAGGTCGAAGGTGACCCGGGAACCGGTGACCTCCGCGTTGTAGATGGCCGCGGTGGCTGCGGCGTCGGCGGCGGTCGCGGGGCGCAGGAGCACGCCGCCATGGTGGCGGCTTCAGCCGGCCGGTGCAGCGATGGCGCCGTCGGAGATGATCGGACCCGTCACCGCCAGGCCACCCCGGCGCGCCTCGCCCTGGGCCCAGCGCAGCACGTCCGCGTCGGCCGTCACCACCACGATCTGGGGGCTCCCGGCCTGGGCCGCCAGCAGCTCCAGCAGCACCGGCTTGGTCGCCGCATCGAGACCCTCGAAGGGGTCGTCCACGATCAGGGGCAACGTGTCGGCCGGCGTCAGCGCCCGGACGGCACGGACCCGGGCCAGGATCGCCTGGGCCAGCTCGGTCGCGACATCGGAACCGGTGGGAGCGCCGTCGACCGGGGAGCGGTGGGCGCCGAGCCGGGCGTGGAGCTCGGCACCGTCCCGGATGGCCCGCTCGTGGTCGAGGGCGAACGTCAGCGACACGTCGCCGGCGACCTCGCCCCACGCGGTCATCGCCCGCCGGTGGTCGCCGACGGCGCGCATGAAGGCCCGGCGCTCGCGGTCGGTGTCCAACAGGGCGCTCACCCGCTCGTAGTGGAAGGTCGAGTAGTCGTCCGCACCGGCCTGGCGAAGGACAGCGCGCTCGGCCTTGGCCGCGTCGTCGACCTGCCGGCGGTACGCCAGCGCCAGCACCACGCCGAACAATGCGATGAGCAGGAACGGCAGGGCCAAGCCGGCGTCCTCCAGCTGCACCATCCCGATGCCGCCGAGGGCGCCGATCGTCCCGATCGTGAGCGAGATCAGCCGGACCCGCTCGTAGCTGTCGGTGGCACCGACGAGGGCGGCGTGGCGCTCCTCGATGGCGCGCACGATCGGGGCGTCGTCCACCGACACGTTGCCCGCCGACGCCTTCTCCAGCAGCCGCTCCGCGGCACGGCAGCGCATGGCCGTGTCCCACAGCGCCTCCTGGTCGACGGCGGCCAGTCGGGCCACCCAGGCCTCGGACTCGCCCTCCGGGACGAGGTCGTCCCGGGTGAGGCGGATCGTGCGCCGGGCCAGGGCTCGGTCGGCGCCCGCGGCGGCGAACAGGTCGATCTCCCCGTCCGGTCCGAGGTGCTCGGCGGTCACGTCCCGCACGGAGTCGGTGTCGATCACGCGGTGACGGCCGGCCTCGGGACGGAACACCGTCAGGCTCCGGCCACCGGCGCGGACCTCGAGGTGCACGCCGGGCCGCCCGCCGGCCAGGGCATCGACCAGCTCGCCGGCGAAGGCCTCGCGCGTCACCGGTGACAGGCCGCCCACCACGGTCAGCTCAGGGTGGAAGTCGGCGGTGAGCGTGTGCTCCCCCGACCCGATCACGAGGCGTTCCAGTCGCACGGAGCTGGTATCGGCACTTCGTCCCGATCGCTTGAGCGCCGTCGCGCCGGGCGCCTGCCGGCCTGGAGCCATCTTTGCGCCGGGGGTGGCCGTGCGTAGAATCTCCCGCCGCGCCTCGACCGGTCTCCGGGCCGTCCGTGGTGCTCGCAAAGCGGCCCCGTTAGCTCAGTCGGCAGAGCACAGCCATGGTAAGGCTGGTGTCGTCGGTTCGATTCCGACACGGGGCTCGACACCATCGCCGCTCCGGCGGTGGCGTCACAGGGCGACGTAGCTCAGTTGGTTAGAGCACTCGGCTCATAATCGAGTTGTCGTCGGTTCGATTCCGACCGTCGCCACTCGCACGGGGGCTCTGTCCCCCGTGTGCCCCCCGAGCTGGCGCTCACACGCCCGCACCCGAACCCGCAGCACATCCCGAAAGGCAGCCAGGACATGGCCAAGGAGAAGTTCGATCGGACGAAGCCCCATGTGAACATCGGGACGATG
>CAZCJT010000389.1:0-3178 GCA_964498565.1 uncultured Acidimicrobiaceae bacterium | reverse complement strand
CCGTCGGTGCCGAGGGAGGTGTAGGGCCGGCCGACCCAGCGGGCGACCTGGTCGGGCACGGCGCACATGTTGTCGCTCACGGCCAGCACGGGACCGTCGGTGCCGGCGAGGCGCTCCGTGACCATCGGCGTGCGCAGGTCGGCGCCGTCGGGATGGAGCCGGTTGTGGCGCTCGGCGGCGAGGGCCTCCTCGCGCAGGCGCTTGTACGACGTGACCGACCACAGGTCGCAGGCGACGTCCCACCGCTCGGCGAGCTCGTCGCGGGCGGCCACGGCTGCCTGCCACATGGGGCCGGAGAACAGGATGGTGCCCCGCTTCGACGGGCCCTCCGGGGCGTCGGCGAAGCGGTACATGCCCTCGACGATCCCCGTCCGCACCTCGTCGGTGCGGTCCTCGGGCAGGGCCGGCATCGGGTAGGTCTCGTTGTAGAGCGTGAGGTAGTAGATGACGTCGCGCTCGGCGTCGGGCGAGTCCGGCCCGTACATGCGCTCGAGCCCGGCCTGCATGATCACGCCGACCTCGTAGGCGAAGGCCGGGTCGTAGGCCTCGACCGTCGGGAACGCGGACGCCAGCAGCAGCGAGTGCCCGTCCTGGTGCTGGAGGCCCTCGCCGGTGAGCGTGGTGCGGCCGGCGGTGGCGCCGAGGAGGAAGCCGCGGGCGCGGGCGTCGGCGGCGGCCCAGATGAGGTCGCCGACCCGCTGGAACCCGAACATCGAATAGAAGATGTAGAAGGGCACCATGGGCACGCCCCGGGTGGCGTGCGACGTCCCCGCGGCGGTGAAGCTGGCCATCGAGCCGGCCTCGGTGATGCCCTCCTCGAGGATCTGCCCGTCCTTGCCCTCGGTGTAGGAGAGCAGCAGGTCGTGGTCGACGGGCTCGTAGAGCTGGCCGCGGCTGGCGTAGATCTTGATCTCGCGGAACAGGCTGTCCATGCCGAAGGTCCGGGCCTCGTCGGGCACGATCGGGACGACCCGCTGGCCGAACTCAGGGTCGCGGGCCAGGTTGCGGAGCAGCCGGGTGAAGCCCATCGTGGTGGCCGCCTCCTGCTTGCCGGAGCCGGCCAAGAGGTCGCCGTAGACCTTGGGGTCGGGCAGGGTGATCTTCTTGCGGACCGGCACGGGACGCGACGGCAGCGGCCCGTCGAGCGCCTTGAGTCGGGAGTGGAAGTACTCGTGCTCGGGCGTGCCCTCGCGCAGCGAGATGTACGGCGGCAGGTCGGAGTCCAGTTCGGAGTCGGGCACCTCCTCGTGGAGGTAGAGCCGGTCGCGCATGGTGCGCAGCTGGTCCTTGGTCATCTTCTTGATCTGGTGCGTCGCGTTGCGGCCCTCGGCGTCGGGGCCCAGCGTCCAGCCCTTGATCGTCTTGGCCAGGATCACGGTGGGTCGCCCCGTGGCCTCGGTGGCGGCCTTGTAGGCGGCGTAGAGCTTCTTGTAGTCGTGGCCGCCGCGGGGCAGGTTGCGCAGGTCCTCGTCGGAGAGGTGCTCGACGATCTTGCGCAGGCGCGGATCGGGCCCGAAGAAGTCGTCGCGGATGAAGCTGCCGTCCTCCACCGCGTAGCGCTGGAACTGGCCGTCGACCGTGGTGTTCATCTTGTTGAGCAGCACGCCGTCGACGTCGCGCTGGAGCAGCTCGTCCCACTTGGAACCCCACACCACCTTGATGACGTTCCACCCCGCGCCCCGGAACACAGCCTCGAGCTCCTGGATGATCTTGCCGTTGCCGCGCACGGGCCCGTCGAGGCGCTGCAGGTTGCAGTTGACGACCCAGATGAGGTTGTCGAGGCCCTCCCGGGCCGCGAGCGAGATGGAGCCGAGCGATTCCGGCTCGTCGGTCTCGCCATCGCCGAGGAAGCACCACACCTTGGACGCGGTGGTGTCGTCGATGCGCCGGTTCGTGAGGTACCTGAGGAAGCGGGCCTGGTAGATGGAGTTGAGCGGGCCGAGGCCCATGGAGACGGTGGGGTACTCCCAGAAGTCCGGCATCAGGCGGGGGTGGGGGTAGCTGGGGATGCCCTCGCCGCCGACCTCCATGCGGAAGTGGTCGAGCTGGTTCTCGGTGAGGCGGCCCTCGAGGAAGGCCCGGGCGTAGATGCCAGGCGCGGCGTGGCCCTGGAAGTAGACGTGGTCGCCCGGCGTGCCGTCGTCCTTGCCGCGGAAGAAGTGGTTGAAGCCGACCTCGTACAGCGAGGCCGACGAGGCGAACGTGGCCAGGTGCCCGCCGATGCCGTCGGCCTTCTTGTTCGCCCGCACCACCATGGCGGCCGCGTTCCAGCGGATGTAGGCCCGGATGCGGCGCTCGACGTGCTCGTCGCCGGGGAACCACGGCTCGCGCTCGGCGGGGATGGTGTTGACGTAGGGCGTGGAGATCGCCGCCGGCGAGCCGACCTGGAGCTCCGTGGCCCGGGCGAGCAGCTTGGAGATCAGGTACCGGGCCCGGGTCTTGCCGTGGGTCTCCACGACCGCCTCGAGGCTGTCGAGCCACTCGCTGGTCTCGCCGGGGTCGATGTCGGGCAGCTGGTTGACGTACCCGTCGTGGCGAGGATCGTCGAAGTGGAGGCCGTCGGTCACCATGGCGCCCAGCCAACCACGGGATCGCGCCGATTGCTCCCGGTCCGGGGACAACGGAGCAGGGGTCGTGGGACGCGCCGGTAGGTTCGCCGGACATGGCGACGAGACGACGGGTCTGGACCGACGGGGCCTGCAAGGGCAACCCCGGTCCCGGCGGCTGGGCGTGGGTCGCCGACGATCGCCGCTGGGCGAGCGGCGCCGAGGCGCACAGCACCAACCAGCGCATGGAGATCATGGCTGCCTACCGGGCCGTGCTCGCCCACCCGGGCCCCGTGACGGTCGTGTCGGACTCGACCTACGTCGTCAACTGCTTCCGGGACGGCTGGTGGCGGGGGTGGCTGGCCAAGGACTGGCGCAACAGCCAGAGGAAGCCGGTGGCCAACCGGGACCTGTGGGAGCCCTTCGTCGACCTCTACCGCAGCCGCGACGACGTGGACTTCGAGTGGGTGAAGGGCCACGCCGGCGACGAGATGAACGACATCGCCGACCGCCTCGCCGTGGCGGCGGCCGAGTCGCAGTCCGAGCGTGAGGGCGACGCCGTGCCCGACGACCTGGGTGAGGCCGATGCCGTCGGCGGTGCCGCGCCGACGCCCGTGGCACCAGCGGCGCGG
>CAZCJT010000388.1:0-3184 GCA_964498565.1 uncultured Acidimicrobiaceae bacterium | reverse complement strand
GGCGGGAACCGGGTCTGGACGCGGTCGAAGCGCCCGGCGGCGAGGTCGGCGTCGATCTTCTCGCGGATGAAGTCGCTCGGAGCGGTCTCGTCGTGGGGGGACGGCGTCACCTCCCAATGCTGACACCTAACGTGGGCCCACCATGCTTCCCGCCGATGTGGTCGACCGCCTCCTCCCCGACACCCAGCCCACCGAGCACTGGGAGGCCGAGAACCCGCCCCGCGACCTGCCGGCCGGGGCCGAGGTCACCCGGTTCGCGCCGAGCCCCACGGGTTGGCTGCACATCGGCGGCGTGTACGTCGCCACCGTCGCCAAGGAGCTGGCCGACCGCAGCGGCGGCAGCTACTTCGTGCGCATCGAGGACACCGACCAGGCCCGGGTCATCGAGGGCTCCGACCAGCACTTCGCCCGCGCCTTCGCCCACTTCGAGATCGAACCGACGGAGCCGGCCGACGCACCGTGGGGTCCCTACCGGCAGTCGGCGCGCTCGGAGATCTACCGCAGCTTCGTCCGGGCCCTCCTCGACGCCGGTCGGGCCTACCCCGACTTCGCCACCAAGGACGAGCTGGCCGACATCACGGAGCGCCAGCAGGCCGCCAAGGTCGACCTCGGGTACTGGGGCGAGTGGGCCGTCTGGCGCGACGCGGATCCCGACCGGGTGACCGACGCGCTGGACGCCGGGCTGCCCTTCACCATCCGGTTCCGCGCGCCGGACGCGCCCGGTCGGGTGTCCTTCGACGATGCCATCCGCGGCCGCATCGAGGCCGATGACAACCGCAACGACGCCGTCCTGCTCAAGAGCTCGGCCGAGCCGCTCCCGCTGCCGACCTACCACTTGGCCCACGCCGTCGACGACCACCTGATGCGGGTCACCCTCGTGCTGCGCGGCGACGAGTGGATCTCCTCGGTGCCGCTGCACCTCCAGCTGTTCGACGCCCTCGGCTTCGAGCCTGTTCGGTACGCCCACGTGGCCCCGCTGATGAAGGGGGAGGGAGCGAGCCGCCGGAAGCTGTCCAAGCGCAAGGATCCCGAGGCGTCGGTCGACTACTGGATGGCAGAGGGCTACCCCGTCGGCGCCGTGCGCCACTACCTGCGCGGCCTGGCCAACTCGCGCCTGGCCGACCTCGGCTTCGACGAGGCCGCCGCCGAGCCCCTGCGCCTGGATGAGTTCGGCGCCTCCGGCCCGCTCGTCGACATCCCCAAGCTCGACGACATCTCGGCCGACTACATCGCCACCCGGCCGGCGGCCGAGATCCGCGACCGCCTGCTGGCCTGGGCCGACGAGCACGACACCGACCTGGCCGCGATCCTGCGGGCGCACCACGACCAGCTGCCGGCCATCATCGACGTCGACCGCGTCGGCACCGACCGGGTCCGCAAGGACATCGTCAAGTGGTCGGTGTTCCGGGACCGCTACGGCTTCTTCTTCCCCGAGCTGTTCGAGCTGGTCGACGACCCCGCGGACGAGCGCTTCCTCGGCGTCCCGCCCGACGTCGTGTCCGCCTTCGCCGCCGACTTCGTGGCCGGCTACGACCCGGACACCACCTCGCCCACCTGGTTCGACCAGGTGCGCACGCTGGCCGAGCGGCACGGCTTCGCCCTCGACCGCAAGGCGCACAAGGCCGATCCCGACGCCTTCCACGGCACCATGCGCGAGGCGTCCAACATCGTGCGCGTCACGCTCACCGGGTCGGGTCAGAGCCCGAGCCTCGACCAGATCGCCGGTGTGCTCGGCGCCGACGAGGTGCGCCGGCGGGTCGGCGCGGCGGCAAGGTGATGACCATGGACCTGCGCCCCGACCCCGACCACGAAGCCATCGCCGAGGCCGTCGATGCCCTGTGCGCCCGCTTCGACGACGCCTACTGGTCCGACCTGGACCAGCGCCACGAGTTCCCGTGGGAGTTCTACCGAGCGATGGCCGAGGGCGGCTGGGTCGGCATCTGCATCCCCGAGCAGTACGGCGGTGGCGGGCAGGGCATCGCCGAGGGAGCGGTGGTGCTGAACCGGGTCGCTGCTTCGGGGGCGTGCATGAACGGCTCGACCGCGCTGCACCTCACCATGTTCGGCCTGAACCCGGTGGTCCGCTTCGGCAGCGACCGCCTGAAGGACGCGTTCCTCCCCCGGGCCGCCGCCGGCGAGCTCCACGTGGCGTTCGGCGTCACCGAGCCCGACGCCGGCACCGACACCAGCCGCATCGCCACGCGCGCCGTCGACGACGGCAACGGCGGCTTCGTGGTGTCGGGCCGCAAGATCTGGACGTCGAAGGCGCTGGAGTCCGAGGTCTGCCTGCTCCTGGCCCGCACCGACGGCAGCCCGGGCACCTTCGACGGCCTGTCCCTCTTCCTCATCGACCTCGATCCGGCGCACTGCGACATCGCCCCGATCCCGAAGGTGGGGCGCAACGCCGTGGCCTCGTGCGAGGTGGCCTACGACGACCTCCCGGTCGAGGGCTGGCGCATGGTCGGCGAGCGGGGCCAGGGGTTCCGCCACATCCTCCACGGGCTCAACCCCGAGCGGATCCTGCTGGCCGCCATGGCGTGCGGGATCGGCGAGGCCGCCCTGCGCCGGGCGGTCGCCTACGCCGGCGAGCGGGAGGTCTTCGGGCGTCCCATCGGCTCCAACCAGGCCATCGCCCACCCGCTCGCCCAGGCCCACATGCAGCTCACCGGGGCGAAGGCGGTCATGCGGGACGCCGCCTGGCGCTACGACCACGACCTGCCCTGCGCCGAGCAGGCCAACACGGCCAAGTACCTCGCAGCCGAGGCCAGCTGGTTCGCCGCCGACCAGGCGGTGCAGACCCACGGCGGCCTGGGCTACGCCACCGAGTACCACGTCGAGCGCTACTGGCGCGAGGCCCGGCTGCAGCGGCTGGCGCCGGTGAGCCAGGAGATGACCTGCAACTTCATCGCCCAGAACGTGCTCAAGCTCCCCCGCAGCTACTGATCAGACGGAGTCCGCGCCCACCGTCGCCACGATCCGGGCCCGGCCGAGGGGCACCGGGAGCTCGTCGGCGTCGACCGGCTCGAACGTGGCCTCGGTGAGCCCGAGCTCGAAGGCGGCGCGCTCGGCCTCGGCGCAGTAGCCGGGCACATACGCGAAGGCCGACGTGCGGAGGCGACCACCGTTGCCGGGAACGGTGGTCTCGTAGCCGAGGGCCTCGAGCCGCTCGACGATCTCCGCTGCG
>CAZCJT010000387.1:0-3186 GCA_964498565.1 uncultured Acidimicrobiaceae bacterium | reverse complement strand
AAGCCGTTCGACGCCCCCACCCGCGCCGGCGCCGAGCTGGTCCGCCGCCTCGACCAGTGGTCGTCGCCGGTCACCGGCACGGCCAAGCTGGCGCTCACGGTGCGGCTCGACCCGCCTGACGAGGGCGGTGCCTGGCACTGCGCCGTGCTGGCGCCCGGCACCGACGACGTGCTGGAGCCCGTCGAGGTCGCCATGGTGAACTCCTCCAACACCAAGTCGAGGGAGATGAAGGCGCAGCTGGCCCGGGTCGAGAAGCTGTTCCCCGAGCTCAGCCGTCCCGGTGGCCGTCGCCGCGGTGAGGTGATCCTGTCCCAGGAGGAGGCCTGGCAGCTGATGTCGCAGACCGGCGACGTCCTGCGTGCGGCCGGCTTCGACGTGCAGGTGCCCCTGCTCTCCCGCAAGAAGCCGACGCCGGGGCTGCGCCTCACCGCCGACGAGGCCCAGGAGTCCGTCGTCGGGGCCCAGCAGCTGGCCAACGTCCGCTGGTCCGTCGTCTTCGACGGCGTCGAGCTCACCGCCGAGGACATCCGCCGCCTCGCCACCCAGGCCCGCCCGCTGATCAAGTCGGGCGACACCTGGATCGAGGTCGACAAGGCCGACCTGCGCGAGGCCGCCGCCGCCCTGGCCGAGCGGGCCGACAAGACCCGGCTGACGGGCGCCGACATGCTGCGCCAGGCGCTCGGCCTCGAGGGGTCGCCCCTGGCCGGCGGCATCCAGATCACCGGCGCCGGGTGGGCGGCCGACCTGCTCCGGAGCGCCTCGCAGATCTCCGAGGACACCGTCTCGGCCAGCCCGCCGGGCTTCGACGGCGAGCTGCGCCACTACCAGGCCGAGGCGGTGGCGTGGCTGCGGTTCCTCGACGACGCCGGCCTCGGCGGCTGCCTCGCCCTCGACATGGGCCTGGGCAAGACGCCGACCATGCTCGCCCACATCGCGGCCACGTCAGCCAAGGGCCCCACGCTCGTCGTGGCGCCGCCCGCCGTCGTCGGCAACTGGGCCAACGAGGCCCGGCGCTTCACCGGCAGCCTCCGGGTCGTCGTGCACCACGGCCAGAACCGGACCAGCCCCCGCGGCATCCCGAAGATGGTCGACACCGCCGATGTGGTCATCACCACCTACGGCACCGCCGTCCGCGACGTCGACGCGCTCGAGAAGGTCCAGTGGGGCAAGGTCGTCCTCGACGAGGCCCAGGCGATCAAGAACCCGACCTCGGACACCGCCCAGCAGCTGCGCCGCATCGGCGCCCGCAGCCGGGTTGCCCTCACCGGCACGCCCATCGAGAACGGGCTCGGCGACCTGTGGGCGATCATCGACTACTGCAACCCGGGCCTCGTCGGCGGCCGGGCCCAGTTCATCGCCCAGCTCTCCCCGAGCGGTACGGGCAAGGACGGTGCCGAGTCGGCGCTCAAGGCGCTCAACGGCATCCTCGTGTTCCGCCGCACCAAGGCCGAGCCGGCCATCGCCGCGGAGCTGCCCGACCGCATCGACGAGCTCGACCACTGCGCCATGACCAAGGAGCAGATCGGCCTCTACCAGGCCGTGCTCGACCGGTTGGTCATCGACACCAGCAGCGAGGACTCGCCCCAGAAGAAGGGCGCGGTGCTGGCCGCCATCACCGCCCTCAAGCAGATCTGTAACCACCCGGAGGCCTACCGGGCCACCGGCGAGCCCCTCGACGGCCGCTCCGGCAAGCTGGCCCGGCTCAACGAGATCGTCGAGTCGGTCTTCGAGTCGGGCGAGCGGGTCCTGATCTTCACCCACTTCGCCACGTGGGGCGAGAAGCTGGCCACGTACCTTTCCGACCGCTACGGCCTGCCCATCGCCTGCTACCACGGCGGCCTCGGGCGCACGGCGCGCGACGAGCTGGTCAAGACGTTCCAGGAGGGGACCGGGCCCGGCGCCATGGTGCTGTCGCTCAAGGCCGGCGGGACCGGGCTCAACCTCACCGCCGCCAACCACGTGGTGCTCTACGACCGCTGGTGGAACCCGGCCGTGGAGGACCAGGCCCGCGACCGGGTCTGGCGGATCGGCCAGAAGAGCACCGTCATCGCCCACCGCCTGGTCTGCCCCGGCACGGTCGACGAACGGGTGGAGGAGGTCGTGGCCGGCAAGCGTCGGATCGCCGACCTCGTCCTGCCCAAGTCCTCCAGCATCGGCGACCTCGACGCCCAGCAGCTCCAGGCCGCGCTCGGCATCGACCCGGACCTGTTGCTCACCGACGACGACGAGGCAGGGGTGGCGGCATGAGCACCAACGGATCAGGCAGCGGGCAGAACGGCGGGGGCGGCGACGCGGCCGGCCGCAAGCGTCGCAACCGCAAGCGACGCAACCGCTCCACCGCCAAGGCGACCGCCGAGTTCTGGGGCGACCCCGAGGACCTGCCCGAGCCCCGCGACGACATCCGCATCACGACGGACCCGTCGGCCGTGGTCCGCTCCCTCGGCCGCCCGCCGCTCCCCGGCCAGGAGCAGGCGTCGGAGGCCTACTTCGCCGCCGTGTACGCCCGGGCCGTCGGCCTGGCCAGCGCGCTGGCCGCCGCCGGCGAGCTCATCGAGCCCGAAGAGCTGCTCGAAAGCTGACCGCCTGTGCCCGAAGCGGCCGAGGTCGCCGTCGCCGCGGCCCAGCTCGACGAGGTCACTCGTGACCGGACGCTCCTGGCGCTCCCGGTCACGCACGAGCGGACGGTTCGCCACACCGATCCGGCCGCAGTCGCCGCCCTGGCGGGCCACGTGGTGGCCGGTGTGCGGTCACACGGCAAGTGGATCGTGGTCCGGTTCGTCGGGATCGACGACGCCCTCGGCATCCACCTGCGCATGAGCGGCCAGCTCCTGGTGGCCGATCCGGGCACGCCCCACCCCGACCGCCACGTCCATGCCTGCCTCCACCTCAGCCCCACCCCGTTCTGGCCTACCGATTCCCCTGCATGTGCGGGAATCGGTACGCCAGAACGGGGGGTGGAGGTGTGGTTCCGGGATCCGCGGACGTTCGGCGAGCTGCGGGTGCTGGCCGAGGCCGCCGCGCCGGTCGGTCCCGACCTGTTCGATCCGGCGGTCACCGGTGCGCGGGTGCACGAGCTGGCGGCCCGGCGTCGGGCCGGCGTGAAGGCGGTGCTGCTCGACCAGCAGCGGGTCATTGCCGGGATCGGGTCGTACCTGGCCGACGAGGCGCTGCACCGGGCCGGCATCT
>CAZCJT010000386.1:0-3191 GCA_964498565.1 uncultured Acidimicrobiaceae bacterium | reverse complement strand
GCTGACTGCGGTCCTGCGGCCGTCCCCGCCGTGCGGCACCATCACCCGCACCGGTCAGTTCCGTGAGGACGGGTCCCGCCACGCCGAGGACGACCAGGCCGCCGACCTGCGGCTGCTCGACGAGGGCGCCGGCGAGGGGCGCACCGTCCTCGTGCGCATGAACTGCCGCGGGTGTCGCCACGGCGTGCCCGCCAGCCCGCCGGACGATGTCGAGCTGCTCGTCTGGGAGTTCGTGGTTCGGTGATGCCGGCGACCGCCAACCCACGCTCGGCGCTGCCGCCATCGGCCCGGGCCGCGCCCGCCAGGTCGACGTCAGCGACCACGTCGTGGTCGTGCGGGCCGCGGGCCACGGGGGTCCCGTCGAGGGCCTCGACGGCGATGTGCTCCGCCTGGTCGCGAGCCACGCGCCAGCAGGCCCGGGGATCTGGCGGTCGGCGTCTTCGCAGCCGTGGGATCGGGCGAGACGACCTTCCGCTACGGGGCGGCGCCGCTCGACGACTACGTCGTGCGGGTCAGGTGATCAGCGATCGAGGAAGCGGCGCAGCGCGCCCTGCGGCGCGTCGCCCGGATCGAGGTGGGGGGCGTGCTGCCGGACCGCCGCCAGGACGGCGTCGGCGCTGGGGTTGACCAGCCGGGCCTCGCCGATGACGACCGTCGGGACCGTCTCGTTGCCGTTGGCGATGCCCCGCACGACGGCCGCGGCTTCCGGGTCCTCCCAGATGTTGTGCTTCTCGAACGGGACGCCCAGCTTCTCCAGGCGACGTTCGAGGCCCATGCAGAACCCGCACCCGGGTCGCCAGTAGAAGGTGATCGCATCGGGGTTCACATCGGGCACAGCACGTACAACCCTGGCGGCGCGGGCGATGTTCCGCAACCTGCCGGCCCAGGTGGCCACGGCTACGGTCCGGGCCCATGACGAGCCCCATCGACAACGCCGGCTTCACCTTCGCCAGCATCATGGCCCTCGGCCCGCAGCTGGCCGTCGACACCGCCCGGCGGGCCGACGAGCTCGGCTACCGCTCGTTCTGGACCGCCGAGACCACCGGCCCGGAGGCCTTCACCACCCTCGCCGCCGCGGGGGCGGCCGCACCGTCGCTCGGGCTGGGCACCGGCGTCATCCCGATCCAGCTCCGCACGCCGATGGCGGTGGCCATGGCCGCCGCCACCCTCCAGGCGCTGCAGCCCGACCGTGACGTGCTGGTCGGCATCGGCATCTCGTCGCCGGTCGTCACCGAGCGCTGGCACGGCGTCGACTACGGAGACCGCCCCGTCGCCCGCTGCCGGGAGTACATGACGCTGCTGAAGGAGATCTGGGAGGGCGACGCCGTCACCTTCGACGGCGACTTCTGGTCGCTGTCCCGCAGCCGCCTCGGCGTCCGCCTGGGCGAGCGCAAGCCCAAGATCGTGCTCGGCGCCCTGAACCCGAAGATGCTGGCGCTCGGCGGTGAGCTCGCCGACGGCGTGCTGCTGAACTACCTGCCGGCGTCGCACGTGCCGTGGTCGGTCGAGCAGGTCCGTGACGGTGCGTCCCGGCGCAGCGACGGTCGCACGCCCACCGTGTACGCCTACGTCCACGCCGGGGTGACCGAGCGTGAGCACGGCATCGACAACGCCCGCAAGGACCTGTTCTCCTACGCCGTCGTCGACGCCTACGCCAGGAACTTCGAGCGGGCGGGCTTCGGCGACGACATCGCCGAGATCCGCGAGCGGCACGCGGCCAAGGACCGTGAGGGCGCGGTGAACGCCGTCGGCGACGCGTTCGTCGACGCCATCGACTTCATGGGCACGGCCGACGAGGTCCGTGACTTCGCACGGGAGTACGCGCAGGCCGGGGTGGACGTCCCGATCCTCATGCCCCTGCCGTGGGGGCCGGACCGGCGCCAGGTCATCGACGACACCATGGTCGCCTTCGTGGCATAGGTTCCGCCGCCGTGGACCTGCACGACAAGAACATCGTCGTCACCGGTGCGGGCGGCGGCATCGGTCGGGCCCTCGTCCGGCGCTTCGCCCAGGACGGACCCCGCACCATCGTGCTGGCCGACGTCGACGGCGTGGCCGCCCAGGCCGTCGTCGACGAACTCGAGCCCGGCTTCGACACCGTCGTCGTCGAGGCCGACCTCGGGACCGAAGCCGGCAACGTCGAGGTCGTGCAGGCCGCGGAGGAGTACGGGCCCATCGACCTCCTGTGCCTCAACGCCGGCATCGCCGTGGGCGGCGGCGTGGAGGCGCCCGACGAGGACTGGTACCGCATCTTCGACGTCAACGTCATGGCCCACGTGTGGGCGGTCCGTGCCGCGCTGCCCGGGATGCTGGCCGAGGGATCGGGCTACATCCTGACCACCGCGTCCGCCGCCGGCCTTCTCACCAACCTGGGCGCGGCTCCGTACGCGGTCACCAAGCACGCCGCCGTCGCACTCGCCGAGTGGCTCGCCGTCACCCACGGCGACCAGGGGATCAGCGTGTCCTGCCTGTGCCCTCAGGGCGTGCGCACCAAGATGCTCTTCCCGGACGACGAGGACCGGGCGCAGTCCACCGGTGCCGAGTCGGTCCGCATGCAGGGCGTCATCGAGCCCGACGAGCTGGCCGAGGTGGTCGTCGCCGGGCTGGCCGACGAGCGGTTCCTGATCCTGCCCCACCCCGAGGTCCTCGGCTACTGGCGCCGCAAGACCGACGACTACGACCGCTGGATCGGCGGCATGCGCAAGCTGCAGGCCCGCACCCGGGGCTGACGCCGCCGGTGGCTGACACCTGGCTGCTCTCGCTCGGGTTGCGACCCGGTGCCCAGATCCGGTTCCGTCGGGAGCCGGGCGAGCGCTGGCTGCCCGGCAAGGTGATGGGCCGGGAAGCCGACGGCTCCGTCGACCTGCGGGATGCTCGCGGCCGGTCGCGGGCCATCCCCGTCGAGCAGATCGAGGTGGCCGAGCGGGGCCCCCGCGGCGGGCGGGTGTGGACGCCGCTGCCCGACATCGTCGCCCGGACCGAGCAGCTCGACCTGTTCGGCGACGCCTGACCGTGGACCGTCGGACCATCGAGGTCTACGACGGCTTGGCGGCCACCTACGAGGCGAACCGCCCGCCGCGCTTCACCGAGCGAGCTGCGGCGCTGGCTGCGAGTGCGGGCGGTCCGGTCCTCGACGCCGGGTGCGGCACCGGCGCCTACCTCCCGGCGCTCGGGCCGGCCGCCGTCGGACT
>CAZCJT010000385.1:0-3199 GCA_964498565.1 uncultured Acidimicrobiaceae bacterium | reverse complement strand
TGAGCAGCGGCCCCACGCCGGCTGGTCGGCCCGGGCCCGGGCCACGGCGTCGGCCACGTCGGCAGCGTCGTGTACGGGCACGGACCCCACGGTGCGGCCGTCGCGCGGATCGGTGGAGGACAACCGCGGGCGGTCGTCGATGTCGTGGCCTTCGGTGATCGTCACGGTGGAAGCTCCCTTTTGTTCCCTGACGGAACACGGTACACGGAGCGTCTCACCGTGCCACGGGCCAGACGGCTGACCCGCCCGGCGGGTCAGGCCCGCTGGAGGATGTGCACGACGCAGACCGAACCGGCGCCGGCCATGTGGCACAGGCCCGTGCGGGCGCCTTCGACCTGGCGGGGGCCGGCGCCGCCGCGGAGCTGGAGGACCGTCTCGTGGATCTGGGCCAGGCCGGTGGGCCCGCCGGGATGTCCACGAGCGGTGAGGCCGCCGTCGGTGCTGAACGGGATGCGGCCACCCAGGCTCGTCTCCCCCGTGACCACCAGCTTGTCGCCCTCGCCGTCGCCGCAGATCCCGAGCAGCTCGTAGTACACGAGCTCCTCCACCGGGAACGCATCGTGGACCTGCACCATGTCCAGGTCGTTGGGTCCGAGCCCGGCCTGCTCGTAGGCGTCGGCCGCGGTGTCCCGCGTCATCTGCGACGGGCCGATGACGGCGCCCAGGAAGACGTGGCCCTCGGTGTAGGTCTCCGAGCGCTGCTGGGAGGCCACCACCTCGATCATCGGTCCGCCGAGGCGGCGGGCCACCTCTTCGGAGGCCACGATCGCCGCCGCCGCGCCGCCGCCGGCGGCGCACGCCATCTTGGAGGTGTGGGGGTAGGAGATCATGGTGGAGGCCAGGACCTCTTCGACCGTGACCTCGTGGTCGGCCCGGCGCTGGGCCATCGGGTTCTCCCGGGCGTGGTTCCAGTTCTTCGCCGCGATGGCGGCGAAGGTCTCCACCGAGGTGCCGACCTCGTGCATGCGCCGGGTGGCCCACATGGCGAAGAAGGCGGCCGGCAGCATGACGTCCTCGGCGCCGAGCCCGCGCCGCCCGCTGCGACCGAGACCCCCCATGCGGTTCATGTCGTCGAAGCCGAGCGCCATCGCCACGTCGACCCGTCCGCCGGCCACGGCGTGGACCGCCTCACCGAAGGCGGTGGACCCGGTGGCCGACGCGTTCTCGACGTGGGTGACGGGCAGGCCGGTGAGGCCGAGGTCCTTGGCCATGTGCACACCGGCCGTGATCCCACCGCCGATGTAGCCGTTGTAGAGCGCGCCGACGTCGGGGAAGTCGACGCCGGCGTCCTCCAGCGCGGCCACACCGGCCACGTAGCCCATGTCGGTGGCCGGGATGCCCTGGTTGCCGAACGGGTGCATGCCCACGCCCACCACGAAGACGCGTCGGGCCATCTTGGACGTCATCGGACCACCTCGAAGCGGAAGGTGACGAGCTCGTGGCCGTCGTCGTCGGTCCCCACCGGGAACAGCGTGAGCCCCATCTGGTCGCCGATGGACCAGTCGTGCTGGGAGCCCATGAGCGGAGCCTGCACGCGCACGCCCTCGGGGAGGTCGACCTGCCCGACGGCGTAGCCACCGGTGTCGCCGAAGGAGACCTTGCCCATGCGGGGCACGTGCAGGAACGTCCAGGCGTACAGCGTGCCCACCGGGCCGAGCTCGACGTCCTGCACGGGCGTGCGGGACACTGGGCACCGCTTGCGGCGCGGCCAGAAGTGCAGCCCGGACTCGGGTGCGTACGAGCCGAGCAGCCGGGGACGGTCCTCGCCGTCGGTGGGGAGCCGGAAGAGGTGGGGGTCGGTGGGGACCATCAGCTGGCCAGCTCCTCGTCCCCGTCGTCCTCGGCCAGCTGGTCGACGAAGTCGACCACCGCCGCGGTGAAGGCGTCGTTGCGGTCGCCGACGACCATGTGGCCGGCATCGGCGATGTCGACGAACTGGGCGTGGGGGCACTGCTCGCGGAACGTGGCCACGCCCTCCAGGCTCAACATGTCCGACATGCGGCCCCGGACCAGCAGGGTGGGTACCGCGAGGCTCCGGGCGGCGTCGCCCAGCGTGTCGACGTCGGTGCGACCGTCGCGGCTCTTGCCGGACAGGAACGCCGGGTCCCAGTGCCAGCGCCAGCGCCCGTCCTCGCCCTGGCGCAGGTTCTTGCGCAACCCGTCGAGGTTGGTGGGGCGGGGCCGGTTGGGCCGGTACGCGGCGATGGCGTCGGCGGCCTCGTCGAGGGTGGCGAACCCGTCGGGCGCCGCCGACATGAAGCCGACGATGCGCTCGACGCCCGCGGCCTCGAGCTGGGTGGCGATGTCGACGAGGACGAGCCCCTGGAAGCGGCCGGGGCGGAGGGACCCCTCGCTGACCAGCCCGACCATGCCGCCCATCGACGCGCCGACGACCACCGGCGGGCGGCCGATCTCGGCGCACACCGCGTCGAGGTCCTCGACCATCGCGTCGGTGGTGTAGTCGCCGTCGGACGCCCACTCGGAATCGCCGTGACCCCGCAGGTCCATGGTCCAGGCCTCGTACCCGCGAGCGGCCAGCTGGCTGGCCGTGCCCGCCCAGCTGTGGCGGGTCTGGCCGCCACCGTGCAGGAGCAGCACCGGCGGGAGCTCGGACGGGCCGCCGAAGCGCTCCACCACGACGGTGAGCCCAGCCCCGGTGCGGACCCGGCGGACCTCGGAAGCGGATGGATCGCTCATCGCTGCGTCCCCACCTTCAGGTCGGCGAAGGGCACGTCCTTGTCGACGCGCGGCTCACCGGGGAGGCCGAGCACCCGCTCGCCGATGATGTTGCGCTGGATCTGATCCGACCCGCCGGCGATGGAGATGGCCGGGCTGAACAGCGCCAGCTGCTGGAGCATGCCGCCGAGCGGGGTGTCCTCGCCCATCAGCTGGCCGTGGGGGCCGAGCGCCTCGAGGCCGACGTCGCGCAGCTGGCGGACCATCTCGGACGCGACCAGCTTCCCGGTGGAGACCTCGGGGCCCGGGCCCCGGCCGGCGGCCTTGGCCGCCTGCACCCGAAGGCTCGTGAACCGGGCGATCTCCATCAGCGTGTAGATGCGCATCACCTTGTCGCGCAGGACCTTGTCGTCGGCCCGACCGACGAGGGCGGGCAGGCCGGCGATCATCGAGCCGCCACCGCCGAACGCCATCGCCATGCCGGCCATGTCGCCGCCGCCGCGGCTGCGCTTGCCGGCGGGGC
>CAZCJT010000384.1:0-3204 GCA_964498565.1 uncultured Acidimicrobiaceae bacterium | reverse complement strand
GCCGCCTCATCGTAGATCCCTGCTTGTGCCGCTTCGAGCAGGTCGCCCAGCCGGGCGGCCACGGCCAGGATGTCGGTGACGAGCGCGTCGTCGGCGATGACGCGACCCACGGCGTAGGCCGCGGCGCTGACCCGACCGCTGGTGAGCTCGCTGCCCGACGTGGCCGAGACGACCTCCTCGACGCGGTGGGCCTCGTCGAGCACCACCAGGTCGTGGGGCGGCAGCACCGTGCCGCCCGCGGCGATGTGGGTGCCGTAGAGGTGGGTGTTCACCACGATGACGTCGGCCTCCGCGGCCCGCCGGCGGGCGCCCTCCGCGAAGCAGGTCTCGCCCTTCGGGCACTTGGCGGCCCCGGGGCATTCGTCGGAGCCGACGGAGACGGCGTCCCAGACGGCCGGGCGCGGCTCGAGGGCCAGCTCGGCGCGGTCGCCGATCTCGGTCTCCGACGCCCACTCGAGCACGGCGGTCAGGCCCGGGTCGTCGGTGGCCATGTCGAGGCGCCCCTGGCGGTCGTCCAGAAGCTCGGCGACGCGCTGGCGGCACACGTAGTTGGAGCGGCCCTTGAGGACGGCCCACGTGAAGCCGCCGACGTGGGTGTCGAGGAACGGAAGGTCCTTGCCGGCCAGCTGGTCCTGCAGCGCCTTGGTGGCCGTGGCGACCACCACCCGGGCGCCGGTGACGACCGCCGGGACCAGGTAGGCGAGGGTCTTGCCCGTGCCGGTGCCGGCCTGGACCACCAGGTGGCGGCCCGACTCGATGGCGTCGGCCACCCCCTCGGCCATGATCCGCTGGCCGTCGCGCACCTCGCCGCCACCGGGGAGCTGGGCCACGACCTTCTCCAGGGTCTCGGCAATCTCGGGCGCAGCCACCGTGCGACGGTACCGCGACCCCGGTGACGGTCCGGGGGACCGCCGCCTACTCCTCGAGCCGGTCGACCACCGCACCGGAGCGGTCGGCGCTGACCGCGATGGCGTTGTCCACCCGGGGGGCCTCGAGGGGGACCTGGACGGTGCCGTGACCCCCCTCCCAGCGCAACACGTTGACGACGGCCCCGTACACGAGCAGCCGGCCGAAGAAGGCCAGCCAGGCGAGGATGGCGATGACGATGCCGAGCGACCCGTACAGGGCCGAGGAGCTGGCCACCAGCCGCGGCACGTAGAGCGTGCCGACGAGCTTGAGAACCTCGAAGCCGACGGCGCACACCAGGGCGCCCGGCAGCAGGGCCCGCCACCCGACGGGCAGGCGACCGAGCTCGCTGAAGGTCCACAGGAACAGCCCGAGGCTCACGGTCACGCCGACGAGGACCGAGAGCGGCGCGAGGAAGCTGGGCAGGAAGTTCAGCACGCTGGTGGCGGCGAAGGAGGCGCCGAAGATGAGACCGGCGCCGACCAGCCACAGCACGGCGCGGGCCTTGTCCTTCAGGCCGGCGGAACGGGTCTGCCACACGTTGTCGATGGCGCGCTGCACGGCGGCCACGACCGCCAGACCCCGCCACAGCAGGCCCAGCACGCCGATGACGGACGCCGTCCGGCGGGATTCCTCCGCGTTCTCGATGGTGGTCCGCAGCGCCTCGGCGGCCGGCCCCTCCGACGGGATCCCGAGCCGGGCGATCGCGTCGCTGGTGAAGGAGGCATCGCCGCCGGCGACGAAGCCGACGACCGCGATCGCCACCAGCAGGAGGGGGATGAGGGACAGGAAGATCTGGAGGGCGATCCCGTTGGCCAGGGGGTCGCCCTGGACCTCGCTGAAGCGGTCCTGCACGCGCAGGAGCGTCCCGATGACCGGCTTGGCGGCAAGCCGTTCCTTGATCGACGCCACGGTGGGTTCGTACCCAGAAGTGGCGCACGGCCAGTCACGACCGGTGTCGTAGGCCGTCCGGCACGCAGGGGTAGCGTCGCACCATGGCCGTCGAGGGCATCGACCCCGCGCGGGTGCCGCGCCACATCGCCGCCGTCATGGACGGCAACGGACGGTGGGCGGAGCGGCGCGGGCTGCGGCGCACCGAGGGCCACGCCGCCGGCGAGGAAGCCCTCCTCGACGCCACCAACGGCTGCCTCGAGCTCGGCGTCGACTGGTTCACCGTCTACGCGTTCTCCACCGAGAACTGGAAGCGGCCCGCCGACGAGGTGCGCTACCTCATGGGGTTCAACGAGTCGCTGCTGGTGCGCCGGCGCGACGAGCTGCACGAGAAGAACGTGCGGATGCGCTTCATCGGCCGGCGGGGATGGCGGGTGCCCAAGCGGGTGCTGCGTCGCATGGACGAGTCGCTCGAGCTCACACAGGACAACACGGGCATGACCTTGACGATCGCGTTCGACTACGGCGGTCGGGCCGAGCTGGTCGATGCGGTGAAGGCCATCGTCGAGGCGGGTGTGCCGGCCGACAAGATCGACGAGAAGACCATCGCCCGCCACCTCTACGACCCCGAGATGCCCGACCCCGACCTGATGATCCGCACGTCGGGGGAGCACCGGATCTCCAACTACCTGCTCTGGCAGCTGGCCTACAGCGAGCTGACCTTCCCCGAGGTGCTCTGGCCCGACTTCCGCCGCCAGCACCTCTTCGACGCGGTCCGGGAGTACCAGGAGCGCCAGCGCCGCTTCGGGGGCGTCGAGAGCGCGTCGTGAGCGGTTCCCGGCTCTACCGGGACGAGGGCGTGGTGCTGCGCACCTACAAGCTCGGCGAGGCCGACCGGATCGTGGTCCTGGCCACCCAGGAGCACGGCAAGGTCCGGGCCGTCGCCAAGGGCGTGCGCAAGACCCGGTCGAAGTTCGGGGCCCGCCTCGAGCCGCTGTCCCACGTGGCGCTCCAGCTGTACGAGGGCCGCAACCTCGACACGATCACCCAGGTCGAGGGCATCGACGCCTTCCGCGCCATCCGCGACGACCTCGACCGCTACGCCTCGGCCATGACCGTGCTCGAGGTGGTCGACCAGCTCGCCATGGAGGGTGAGTCCGACCCCCGCCGGTTCCGCATGTTGGTGGGGGTGCTGCAGACGCTGGCCGAGAACGACAACCCCCTGGTGGTCCCGGCGTTCGAGCTGAAGGTCCTGGCCCACGAGGGCCTCGGCCTCGAGGTGGAGCAGTGCGTGTCGTGCGGCGCCGGCGACCCGCTGGTCGCCATCGACCTCCCGGCGGGCGGCATGCGCTGCCCGAGCTGTCGCCAGGGCCGCTCGGTGTCGGCCGAGGCGCTGCGGCTGCTGCG
>CAZCJT010000383.1:0-3210 GCA_964498565.1 uncultured Acidimicrobiaceae bacterium | reverse complement strand
CCGCTGCTCGCCGTGGCCCTCCTGGCCGAGCCGGCCCCGCCGGCCGCTGCGATCCGCACCATCGTCGTGCTCGCCCTCGTCCTGCTCGTGCGGGGTGAGCTCGTCGGGCGGACGCTGTTCTTCCGGGCGATGGCCTCGCCCCGCATGCCCGGGATCCCCCGATGACCCCCGCCTCCCCGCGAGCACCTCGTTCCTCCACGGCAGCAGGTGTCACGCGGCGACGGAACCTCCTGTCCGCAGGGGGGCTACGGCGGGTGGACGGGCCGCGCACCGCGGAGCTGGCCCGGGCGTCCGGGGGGTTCGGGCTCGGTCAGGTGCCGGTTCGCCTGGCGCCGGACCGCACCACGACGGTCGTGTGCGGGTACTGCTCCACCGGCTGCTCGCTCGACGTGCACCTCGTCGACGGCCGGGCCGTGAACATCACGCCCACGGTGGACCACCCGGTGAACCTGGGCATGGCGTGCCCCAAGGGCTGGGAGTCGCTGGCACCGATGGAGGCACCCGACCGGGCGACGACGCCGATGGTCCGCCGCCGGCGGGGCGGTCCGCTCGAGCCCGTGTCGTGGCAGGACGCGCTCGACACCTTCGTCAGCCGGATGCGACAGGTGCAGGCCGACCACGGTCCCGATTCGGTGGCGTTCCTGTCGACCGGCCAGATGCCGACCGAGGAGATGGCGCTGCTCGGTGCGCTCGGCCGGTTCGGGATGGGCATCCGCCACTGCGACGGGAACACCCGCCAGTGCATGGCCACCGCGGTGGTGGCCTACAAGCAGGCGTTCGGGTTCGACGCCCCGCCCTACACCTACGCCGACTTCGAGGAGTCCGACGTCATCGTCCTGGTCGGCTCCAACCTGGCCATCACGCACCCGATCATGTGGGAGCGCATCGCCCGCAACCCCCACGACCCCGAGATCGTGGTCCTCGACCCCCGGCGCACCGAGACCGCGGTGGCGGCCACCCAGCACCACGCGCTGGCGCCCAAGAGCGACCTCGAGCTGCTCTACGGCGTCGCCCACCTGCTGCTGCGCTGGGGCGCGATCGACAAGGACTTCATCCACGAGCACACCACCGGCTTCGACGCCTTCGAGACCCACCTGGATGCGTTCACGCCGGAGCGAGCCGCGGCCGCCTCCGGCCTCCCGGTCGAGGACGTCGAGCGCCTGGCCTCCACCATCGCCGACGGTGAGCGGGTCTCGTTCTGGTGGACGATGGGCGTGAACCAGAGCCACCAGGGCGTGCGCACCGCCCAGGCGATCATCGACCTGGCCCTCATGACCGGCAGCATCGGCCGGCCCGGCACGGGCGCGAACTCGATCACCGGCCAGTGCAACGCCATGGGGAGCCGGTTGTTCTCCAACACCACCGGCCTGCTCGGCGGCCACGACTTCGCCGACGCCGCCCACCGGGCCAAGGTCGCCGGCGTCCTCGGCATCGACGAGTCGCTGATTCCCGATGCCGGCGGCTGGGCCTACGACCAGATCATGGAGGGGATCGCCACGGGTGCCATCCGCGGCCTGTGGGTCATCGCCACCAACACCGCGCACAGCTGGATCAACTCCTCCGAGGCCCGCGAGCTGCTCGACCGGCTCGACTTCCTCGTCGTCCAGGACCTCTACGCCGACACCGAGACCGCGGCCCACGCCGACCTCGTCCTTCCCGCCGCCGGATGGGGCGAGAAGGAGGGCACGTTCATCAACAGCGAGCGCCGCCTCGGGCTGGTCAAGCAGGTGCGTCAGGCGCCGGGCCAGGCGCTCGCCGACTTCTGGATCTTCAAGCTGGTCGCCGAGGCGTGGGGCTGCGGTGAGCTGTTCGAGCGCTGGAGCTCGCCGGAGGCGGCGTTCCGCCTGCTGGCCGCGCTGACCGAGGGCCAGCCGTGCGACATCACGGGCATCACGTCCTACGCCCAGATCGACAAGGCCCGCGGCATCCAGTGGCCGTTCCCCGCCGGCGCCGCGGACGTCGAGCCGGAGCGCCGACTGTTCGCCGACGGCCGGTTCCCCACACCCGACGGTCGGGCCCGGTTCATCTTCGAGGACCCCCGGCCGCTGCCCGAGCCCACCGACGAGCGCTACCCGCTGGCGCTGCTCACCGGCCGCGGCTCCAGCAGCCAGTGGCACACCCAGACCCGCACCCGCCGCTCCGACGTCCTGCGCGCGCTCGCCCCGGACCGGCTGCTGCTCGAGCTGTCACCCGACGATGCCACCGCCGCCGGCATCGCGGCCGGCGACGAGGTGGTGGTCGAGTCCCGGCGGGGCTCCATCCGTGCCGTCGCCCAACCCTTGCCCACCGTGCGCCCGGGGCAGGTCTTCCTGCCCATGCACGAGGAGGCGACGAACGTGCTCACCTTCCCCCGCGTCGATCCGCACTCCCGGCAGCCCGCGTACAAGCACGCCGCCGTCGCGGTCCGGTCGCTGCACCGCTGGGAGCGCTGAGGTCAGCGGCCCGAGCGTGGCTCGGTGGCCGGGGCCTGGGTGGCGGCCACCGCCGCATCGGGCAGGACGCTGGAGACGGCGACCGCCATCTTGTTGACGATGCCGGGCACGACGTGGTCCTTGCCGGCGAACATCGCGTCGATGCCGGCCCGGGCCACCGAGGCCGGG
Source organism: uncultured Acidimicrobiaceae bacterium (assembly GCA_964498565.1). GTDB lineage: Bacteria > Actinomycetota > Acidimicrobiia > Acidimicrobiales > Salinilacustritrichaceae > Salinilacustrithrix. Next base: position 610 of record CAZCJT010000383.1, on the reverse strand, counting down.
TCGGCGACGGCCATCTTGGCCATGGCCGTGTCCTCCATGTCGCCCCGCTCCCAGATGGACGTGTCGGTGGGACCGGGCATCAGCGCGGTGACGCTCACGCCCCGGTCGGCGAGCTCGACGCGCAGGGCGAGGGCGAAGGCGTGGAGGAAGGCCTTCGAGGCGCTGTAGGTGGACAGGTACGGGCCCGGCGCCTTGGCCGCGATGGACGACGTGATGAGGACCCGGCCCTCGCCCCGGGCCGCCATGCGCGACACCACCCGGTGGGTGAGGTGCACGGCGCCGGTGACGTTGAGGCCGATCAGCTCGAGGTGGCGGTCGAGGTCGGTGTCGATGAACGCGCCGCCACCGACGGCGACGCCGGCGTTCACGAGGAGGGCGTCCACCGGCCGGTCCCCGAGGTGGGTCACCAGGCGCTCGACGCCCTCGGGCGTGGCCAGGTCGACCTGGACGGGGTCGACGTCGACGTCAGGTGCGTCGGCCCGGAGCCGGGCGGCGGCATCGTCCAGTCCGGCGTCCTCGGCGGCCACGACCAGGTCGTGCCCGGCACCGGCCAGCTGCCGGGCCAGCTCGAACCCGATGCCGCTGGAGGCGCCGGTGACGACGGCGAGGG
>CAZCJT010000382.1:0-3211 GCA_964498565.1 uncultured Acidimicrobiaceae bacterium | reverse complement strand
GCCTCGCCGAGGTGGAGGACCACCCATCAAGTTCCACGACGCTCGGGACAACCTCGAGCCGTCGGTGACCACGCTCACGGAGATCTCCCCAGACCTGCTCACTGAAACTCCCCACCTCTGAGGGTCCACCAACAGGGGTGGAGCCCCTTCCCACGCTGGCGGTTGCGACACCTGACCGGCGAGAAGAAGGGGCTCCGTCTCGATGCTGACACCAGAGGAAGACGTGGAGATCACATCGTTGAAGAAGAGGGGCTGGTCGATCTCGGCCATTGCCCGCCACACCGGCCGGGACCGCAAGACGGTCCGCGCCTACCTGAATGGAGAACGAGAGCCCGGCGTGCGGGCCAAGGCCGAGACGGACGTGTTCGACCGGTTCGAGCCCTACGTGCGCCAGCGCTTCGACGACGACCCGCACGTGTGGGCGACCACGCTGTTCGACGAGCTCACCGGGCTCGGGTTCGATCGCAGCTACCAGACGTTCACCCGCAAGCTCCGTGACCGCGATCTGCGCCCGCACTGCGAGGCGTGCGCGTCGTCGAACGGGCGGGCGCACGTGGACATCGAGCACCCGCCGGGCGAGGAGATCCAGTGGGACTGGCTCGAGCTGACGGACACACCCTGGGGTGAGAAGGCCTACGTGCTGGTCGGCGCGCTGGCGCACTCGGGCAAGTTCCGGTGCTGGTTCTCCGACTCCGACGACCAAGCGCACCTGGTGGTCGGCATCGACGAGGTGCTGCGCCGCCTCGGCGGCACTGCCCGGCGCTGGCGGGTCGATCGGATGGCCACCGTCATCAAGCCGGGCACGGCCGAGGTTCAGCGGTCGTTCGCTCCGGTCGCGAAGCACTACGGGGTCGGCGTGGATCCGTGCCCGCCCCGGCACGGGAACCGCAAGGGCGTGGTCGAAAAGGCCATCCACTACCTGACCCAACGATGGTGGCGAACCGCCCGAGTCGGCTCACTCGCGGAGGCCCAAGCCGGCGTCGACCGGTGGTGCGCGACCACCGCAGACGCCCGGGGCCGTGAGGGGTCCACGGTCGCCGAGCTCGCCGACGCCGAGCCGCTCATGGCTCTGCCGGCCGTGCCGTTCCCGGCCGAGGTTGTCGAGGTCCGCACCGTCGCAGCGAACGCACTCGTGTCGTTGTGGGGCAACCGCTACTCGGTCCCACCCGGCCTGGTCGGCAGCCACGTCCAGATCCGCTGGCGCCTTGGCGAACCCACGATCGCCGTGCACGCCAGCGGCCGCCAGATCTGCGTGCATCGCCTCGCACCCCGGGGCGCGCAGCAGACCGTGCGGCTACCTGAGCACACCGCCGCCCTGGAGAACGTCGTCCTCGGCGCGTTCAACACCGACCGGCCGTGCAAGACCAAGGTCAACCGGCCACCCTCGGACGCCGCGCTGGCGTTGGCGGCGCAGCTGATCGGCGACTCCGCCGCTGCGGACCCGGTGATCGACCTGGACATCTACCGCCAGCTCACCGAAGGGACCGGCCGATGAGCCCCGCCGACTCCCTCTACCAACAAGTCCGCGGCCATCTCGCCTACCTCAACCTCGGCGCTGCCGCCGAGGCGCTGCCCGGCGAGCTCGACGCAGCCATGAAGGGCAAGGCCACGCACACCGAGTTCCTCCAGCGGCTGCTTGCCATCGAGGTCGACGCCACCGAAGCCCGCCGCCACGCCGGCCGACTGCGGTTCGCGAACTTCCCTGCCCCGTGGCGGCTCGAAGACTTCGACTTCAGCGCCCAACCCTCCGTCGATGAGGCGCTGATCCGGGATCTGGCGTCGTGCCGCTACGCCGAGGACGCCACGAACGTGTTGTTCATCGGACCGCCCGGCGTGGGCAAGACCATGCTCGCCATCGCCCTCGGACATGCCGCCGTCGACGCCGGGCTCCGCACCTACTACTGCACCGCCGCCGACCTCGCCGCCCGCTGCCGCAAGGCCAGCCTCGAAGGACGCTGGGCCAACACCATGCGCTTCTTCAAGGGCCCGTCCGTGCTCATCGTCGACGAGCTCGGCTACCTGCCCATGCCCGCCGAGGACGCCAACGCCCTCTTCCAGGTCATCTCCCAGCGCTACTTGAACGGCAGCATCATCCTCACCACCAACCGCGGCGTCGCCTCCTGGGGCGAGATCTTCGACGACACCACCGTCGCCGCCGCCATGCTCGACCGGCTCCTGCACCGCTCCGTCGTGTTCAACATCACCGGCGACAGCTACCGCATGCGCGCCCACCGAGCCCGCGCCCGCAAGCTCACCGAAGGAGGACCTGCCTAGAGTTCACCCGCCTCCGGGGTGGGGAATTTCAGCGAGCAACCCTGGGGAGATTCAGCGAGCGGCGTCATCGGAGCGCACCCTGAACGCCTGGCACCCCTGCGGCGTCCCCGTTGAGTGGTCCAAGCGGTGCGGGAGTCCGTTGCCCAAGAAGGGGCAGGAGGACAGCACCCGTGACGCAACGTCGGCGACGTACGCCCGACCGGATTCGCAAGCTCGTTGAGGGCGACGAGCTCCTCGCTCGCCGGACCGAGCTCGACAAGGACTGCCGACACCCGCAGATCAGGGACTCGACCGGGCATCGGTAGGTTGCGGAATTGTGGCAGCATGCCGGGACGTGGATCTGGCTCTACTTGCCTGCGGTGGGAGTGGGGTGTATTGGTGGAGCGATGTCAATCGCTCCATCGCGTAGAACCGGGTTCGGGTACACAGTTGTTCAACAATTGCCGCCACAGCGTGCTGCTACACGCAGCCACAGATGGCATTTCTCACAACACCGTCAGCCGAACTTGCAATTTTCCACCCACGCCGACCGGCGGACCGGGCCAGACCGCAACCTCATTGCCGGCGGCGTCCGCGTTCCGCGAGCGCCTTTGCTGAGTAGTCGTCTAGGACTCGGCCTTCCGAAGCACATAGGCCAAGTTGACCTTCCTAGCGGAAAGGCGCCCGAAAGACGCGACTGAGATCGTCCACACGAGCCACATGACTGGCTGACGTATCGGTGTCCTAAGGGTCCTCTAGAGTAGACTGGGCGTGGACTTCGTTGACTGTAAGGCCCAATACGGCCGCCCGTTCGATTAACACATTAAGGGTAAGAACTGATGAGCGGTAGGTGCGATAGGGGCCATAGCCCGGCTTCCCGGCATCCTTGGCGCCGAATATGTGCCGGTAGACCCATACGTGGAACCAGAACGGCGTCAATCGCTGTAGCCAGTTATAT
>CAZCJT010000381.1:0-3225 GCA_964498565.1 uncultured Acidimicrobiaceae bacterium | reverse complement strand
CGGCGGCCGCGGTGACCCGTCCCGGCGCGGCCCGAACCGCCCGCGCCATCGTCCTGCCGATGGCCGAGCCGGCGGTGCGGGTCCACGCCACCATGCCCAGGAGGACGAGCAGCCAGGACGGCCAGTCCTCGACGGGCCTGCGGGGTCGGGGTTCGGGGGACACGGCAACCCCGAGTGTTGCAGAACGATGACGGAATGAAACAGTGCCGTCACGAAGGGGGCCGCCGGCGACGGCGACGGTCTCCTACACGCGTCCACTCCCGGCGCGACCGCGGCGATGCGGCCGGTCTCCGGTCCACTCGGTGACGAGGTCACCACCGTCGGGCAGGGCGCGCCATCGATCCAGCATCGTGTCCAGTTCGGCGTCGAGTGCGGTCGGTACTCCCGCCCGCCACGCGAAGTAGATCTCGTTGACCTGAGTCTCCGCTGCGTCGAGCTCGTCGAGGTGGCGGGAGATCACCGCTCTGCCCTGCGGCGTCCGCTTGCGGCCCAGGGTCTTGAAGGTGGCGCCGGCCGCAACGCAGCCCCAGAAGCCGTGCTCGATGTCGAGGGCATCCTCGATCACGAAGGTGTAGAGATCGTGCGGAAGGTCACCTCCGGCCGCCATGGTCGGACCCGGCACGACCGAGCGAGGCGGACGGAGCGCCGTCCAGCCGCAGCCACGTCCCCGCTTGTGGAAGGTCACCTTCATGGGACGACTCGACATGTGCACCGACCGTAGGTTCGGTGTCGGCAAGCGATCAACGGCTTTCAGTGCCGCCCACAACAGCAGGCACCGGTCGAGCAGCGGCACTCCGTCGAGACCGGGCTACCAGGTGCAGCGGGCGAACTTGTCGTCCCGATCACCGGTGAGGGTGCCGAAGGTCGTGGCGATGTCGACGTCGTCGACCGTGGGGAAGTGCACGGCGATCACCTGCGCGAACACCGCGACCCGGAAGGTGTGGTTGGCCTTCGACAGCCAGATGCTGAGGCCGTTCGGCTCCATCCCGGACTGCGCATGGAAGCCGATCAGGCAGCCGGCCCGCTCACGACCGTCCGTGGTGGTGACGATGGCCATCGCCGGATCGGACCAGGCCATGATGTCGTCGAAGGTGTCGAGGTCGCTCATCGCCGCTCGTACCGCAGGAAGAGGTTTCCGTCAGCCTCCAGGACGTGGCCCAGACGGAACTCGGACGTCGCCGCAGTGGGCGGCTTGACCGCAACCGGCAGTGGGTCGCCGCCGACGATGGGGGCGAGGGTGAGGCACAGCTCGTCGACCAGATCCTGCGCGAGCAGCTCGCCCAGCAGCGATGGTCCGCCTTCGCACAACACGACGTGATGACCGGCGTCGGCCAGCGCCTGCAACGCCGGCAAGGGCTCGACCCGATCGGCGCCGGCGACGATCACCTCGGCGACCTCGCCGAGCCGGGCCCGGACATCCGGGGGCGATGCCTCGCAGGTCAGGACGATGGGTGGCAACCCGTCGGGGCGCGGGCGGAACAGCTTGGCGTCGAGGTCGAAAGCCAGGGACCGGCTGACCACCGCCAGTCGGGGCAGCGTGGGTCGGCCACGGTCCTCCCGCCAGCGTCTCCGTTCCGGAGAGAGGACGACGGGCCCGTAACGCTCGCGTCGCACCGTCTCGGCCCCGACCAGGACGACGTCGGCGACCGATCGCAGGTCGACGAACAGCTGGCGGTCGGTCGGGCTCGACAGCGCACCGACCCGGCCGTCGATCGCCGTGCTCCCGTCCAGGCCACTGACCATGTTGGCCAGCACCCACGGACGGCCATCGACGAGGCGACGGTCCACGTCCGCGTAGGGGGCGAGCGCGTCGGGGAGGACGTTCTGGCTGCTCAGAAGCCGCATGGCCTCCCTCTGTACCCCCAGACCCCGTACGTGTCGAATGGAGTCCTGTACATCGTCGGCGCGAGCAGTCGTGCTCGGGTGCGGTCGACGCGTCGGCACGCGGGCCTTCTCGCCGTCCTGAACGTCGATGATCTCGAGTCGCTCAAAGAGACGCTGGTGGAAGCAGCGCCGCGCGAAGGACCAGGCGTTCGCTCGCATCTCCGAGCGGTGAAGGCCGATGTATCGAGTTACGTGGACGACGGACCGGCGGAGAATCCGCACCGAGTTGGTCACGCACTAAAGCGACATCTACCTGGCATCAGGTTTCGCATCTCATCGATCGGTCCGGCATGCGTCGTCAGGCGGCGTCATACACAGTGCGGGCCTCGGCGGCGACCTGGTCGCGGAAGTGGCGACTCAGGTCGTGGGGCGTCCGGAGATCGACCTGACGTCCGAGCAACTCGCCGAGCTCCAGCTCGAGGTGGGCGATGCTCAGCAGACCAGGCGTGCGGTCAGGCTCGAACTCCACAAGGAAATCGATGTCGCTGTCCGGCCTCAGCGCGCCGTGCAAGGCAGAGCCGAACAGCCGAAGGCTGCGGATCCCGTGCTCGGCGCAGAACGAGCGCAGCTCGTCGTCGTCGACCGCGACCCCTTCGGCCAGCTCCATCTCGTGAGTCTCGCAGGCAGGCCGGCTCTCGACGGCTTGGTTGATCGCCAGACGCGCTCGAGGACCTCACACCGGTTCGGGGCTGTCACGTCGCGTCTGCGCAACATCCTGCGCCCAGAGCCGTCCCGGTGAGCACTGGGCCTGTGGCGTTGCGCCAGCGCAACGCGGTGCGCACAGCACGCGGTGCTTCTGGACGGGCCTCGGGGTTGCCCGTCACCGACGCAGCTCCATGCCCTCGGAGGCGAGCGCTTCCTTGAGGAGCCGGACCGCCCTCGGCCCGACGCCGTGCAGGGCCAGCAGCTCGGACTCGCTTCGCTCGACAACGTGGTCCAGCGTCGTCACGCCGATGGCCGCCAGAGCTCGCGTCGCCGGCGCGCCGATCTTCGGGAGCGCGGGCTCGGCCTCGGACAGGGTCGGCGTTCTGCCTGCAGCAGAATCGGGTCCTTCGGGCGTCCGCGGGGGCAACACTCTCGACATGAAAGCAGCCATCGCCCCTCCTTCGACGGCGTCGGTTTTCGACCGCCTGCTCGAGCAGCGGATCGTCGTACTCGGTGAGTCCGTCGATGACGACAGCGCCACTCGGGTCGTGGCCCAGCTGCTCGTGCTCTCGGCCGACGATCCGCACAGCGACATCTGCCTGTACATCAACTCGCCGGGGGGCTCCGTGATGGCCGGTCTCGCCGTCTACGACACCATGCAGCTGATCCCCAACGACGTCGCCACGGTGGCCGTCG
>CAZCJT010000380.1:0-3228 GCA_964498565.1 uncultured Acidimicrobiaceae bacterium | reverse complement strand
TGGGAGGGTGCGCCGGCCGGCACGTTCGCCGGCGGTGCCATCCGGGTCGAGGGCCTCGACGACCACCACGTGTTCGTCCTCCACACCGACGAGGAGGAATCGGTCTGGGAGCTCACCGCCGACGGCGTCGCCGGCCTGCGCCAGGCCCTCCTCGCCAGCCACCGCCCGAGCACCGTGGCCGAGGTCCTCGCCGCCGCCGAGGCCTGAGCCGCCAGGGCACACCGACGTTCTGGGCCGCGGTGCCCGCCTGCCACGCGTGGAGAGCGGCCCAGAACGGAGGGTTCGAGCAGATCGGTCGTCCCCGCTGCGCGACTCACCGAGTGGCGAGGTCGTAGACCCGGCGCTTGGCGACGCCGTAGCGCGCCACCACCGCCGTCACCGCGTCACGGGTGGTGGCGCCGGCGGCCGCCTCCTCCTCGAGAGCGTCGCGGAGCTCGTCGTCGGTGACCTCCGGCGGCGGCTCGGCGCCGCCCAGGACGATGACGAACTCGCCCTTGGGCTCCGCGGCCAGCCAGTCGGCCGCCCCGGCCAGGTCACCCCGGTACCACTCCTCGTGCAGCTTGGTGAGCTCCCGGGCCACGGTGACGGGCCGATCGGGGCCGCACACGTCGGCCAGGTCGGCGATGGTCCGCTCGGCCCGGTGCGGCGCCTCGTACAGCACCACGGTTCGGGGCTCGACGGCGACGGCGGCGAGGCGTTCGGTGCGGCCGGCGCCCTTCCGGGGCAGGAAGCCCTCGAACACGAAGCGACCCGTGGGCAGGGCGCTGGCCGCCAGCGCGGTGGTGACGGCGGTGGGTCCCGGCACGACCTCGACGTCGAGGCCGGCGGCGACGAAAGCGGCGACGACGTCGTTGCCCGGGTCGGACACCCCGGGCATGCCGGCGTCGGTGACGAGGGCGACCACCTCGCCGGTCCGGGCCCGGTCCACCAGGCGGGCGGCCACCCGGGCCTCGGTGTGGTCGTTGGCCACCACGAGGTCCGTGCGATCCACGCCGGCGGCCTGCAGGAGCCGTCCGGTACGGCGGGTGTCCTCGCAGGCGATGACGTCGGCGGCGGTGAGGGCGTCGACGGCTCGTGGGGAGAGATCGCCGAGGTTCCCGATCGGCGTCCCGACGACGACGAGCCGGCCGCTCACGGGTCGGTGGGGTGCTGGACCCGCACCTCGAGGACCTGCCCCGGCGCGATGCCCCACCGCTCGAACGAGCCGGCCTCGGCCTCGAGCACCTTGCGGGCCCGGGGCACGGGCATCCCGAGCCGGTGGCGCGACATCGTGCAGCAGCGCAGCACCGTGCCGTCGGCGTCGAGGTGGGCGACGTCGATCGGGAACCGCATGCCCATGGTGTGCACCGAGCGGGTGCCCTCGATCAGCAGCGCGCCGTCCAAGCCGTTCCGGCCGAGCAGGCCTCGCCGCCGCTCGGGACGGGTCGACGCGATCTCGAGGCTGGCCAGCACCCGGTCGTCACGCAGGAGCCACGGCATGGGCGCATTTTGCCCGACGGGTGCGGAGCATCCGTCGACGAGGCCGAAGGGGCTCACACGTTGAAGCGGAACTCCAGGACGTCGCCGTCCTGCACCACGTAATCCTTGCCCTCGACGCGGAGCTTGCCCACGTCCTTGGCCGCGTTCCAGGAACCGAGCTCCAGCAGCTCGTCCCACTGGATGCACTCGGCCCGGATGAAGCCGCGCTCGAAGTCGGTGTGGATGACGCCGGCGGCCTGCGGGGCCTTGGAACCGGCCCGGAACGTCCAGGCCCGGCTCTCCTTCTCGCCCGTCGTGAAGTACGTCCGCAGCCCCATGAGCTGGTAGGCGGTGTGGAGGAAGCGGGGCAGTGCGCCCTCGCCGAGGCCGAGGCCCTCGAGCATCTCGACCCGCTCCTCCTCGGTGTCGAGGGTGGCGGCCTCCGCCTCGAGCTGCACGCACATGCCGATGACCTCGCCGACACCGCCGAGCTCGTCGGCCACCGGCTTCACGGCGGCGTCGATCTCGTCGAGCTGGTCGTCTCCGACGTTGACGATGGCGATCACGGGCCGGTTGGTGAGCAGGAAGTGCTGGCGCAGCTCGTCGCGCGCCGCCAGCTTCATGGCCGAGCGGTAGATCGGCGTGCCCGCGCCGAGGACGGCCACCGCCTCCTCGAGCACGGCGATCTCGCCGGCGAGGGACTTGTCGCCCTTGAACATGCGGCGCTGCTTGTCGAGGCGCTTCTCGACCGTCTCCAGGTCGGCGAGCGTGAGCTCGATCTCGACGATGCGGAGGTGCTCGAGCGGATCGGAGGGGCCGGGGACGTCGTCGTCCTCGAACGCCCGCAGCACGAAGACGATGGCGTCGGCCTCCCGGATGTGGGCCAGGAACTGGTTGCCGAGGCCCTCGCCCTGCGACGCACCCTCGACCAGGCCGCCGATGTCGACGAACTGGACCGACGCCGGCACCACGTTGCGCGACTTCGACATCTCGGCGAGCAGACCGAGCCGGTGGTCGGGCACCTTGGCCACGCCGACGTTCGGATCGGTGGTGGCGAACGCATACGGAGCGGCGAGGGCGCCACCTCCGGACAAGGCGTTGTACAGGGAGGACTTCCCGGCGTTGGGCAGTCCGACGAATCCGAAGCGTTCCATGCGGATGGCGAGGCTACCGGCGTCGGTAGCGTGCCCCGGCATGGTGTTCAGGCGCAGGGAGCCAGTCGGACCGACCGATCCGCTGGCCGACCTCGACCCGGCCGCGATCTCCGCGGCTCGGCGCTCCGACGCCGTCGCGGCCCTCGACGCCGCCCGGCGCTACGACGCCATCGTCGGCCGCATGCCCGACGGCCCCATCCGTGAGCGGCTCGAGGTGCTCCGGCCCGAGGTGCACGCCGCCGTGCGAGCGGTGTTCGACGCCGCCCACCGCACCGACCTCAAGGTCGCCACGCTCGGTGACCTCGGGCCCGACGAGATCACGCGACGCCTGAAGACCGCCCGCCGCGACCTGGCCCGGGCCGAGGACGACGGTCGCGACACCTCCGACCTGCGGGCCGCGGCCGAGTCGCTGGACCGCCAGCTGTCCTCCGTGCACGCCATCTGGGACGCAGCGGAGCGGTCGGCCGAGGACCTCCACCGGCTCCAGCTCCGACTCGGCGAGGTCGTCGCCCTGGCCGGTGCCATCACGGCCGACGTGCCGGACCGGGCCGTGGCTCGCATCGGCGACGTGGCCGACGAGCTGCAGTCGCTCCGGCTCGCCCTCGTCGAGCTGACC
>CAZCJT010000379.1:0-3230 GCA_964498565.1 uncultured Acidimicrobiaceae bacterium | reverse complement strand
GGGCACCCGCCTCGCCGTGGAGGCCCGGGCTGCGATCCCCGACGTGCGGATCCGCCGCACCAGCCACCTCGGCGGACACCGCTTCGCCCCCACCGCCCTGTCGATGCCCGACGGGCGGGTCTGGGGCTTCCTCGACGCCGAGGCCCTGTCCGCCATCGTCGACCGGCGCCTCCACCCGATCGAGGCCCGCGACCACTACCGGGGCCACGTCGGCCTCGATCCCTGGGCCCAGGTCGTGGAGGCGGTCGGCCTGTCCGAGCACGGGTGGGCCGCTTTCGACGTCGACCACCTCGACGCCGACGTCGACGTGGCGGCCGACGGCACCTCGGCCACGGTCACGCTGCGCTGGGACGGAGCCGCCGGTGCCGGCGAGCGCAGCGCCCGCGTCGGCATCCGCCGGCGCTACCCGGTGCTGCAGTGCGGACTCCCCCCCGAAGCGGCGAAGAAGGACGCACCGGAGTACGAGCTCCTCCGCTGACTGCTACACCGGCACTGCCAGAACCGTCGGGGGTGGGGCCCGGGCTGGGTCAAAGGGGGAGCTCGGAAACTGGCAGTCGTGGTGTAGCAGCGCCGGGGCTCAGTCGGCCCGGGTCATCGCCATCGGGTCGACCCACTGGTCGAACTCCTCGGCGGTGAGGTGGCCGGAGGCGATGGCGGCCTCTCGCAGCGTGGTGCCCTCGGCATGCGCCTTCTTGGCGATCTGGGCGCCCTTGTCGTAGCCGATGTGCGGGTTGAGCGCGGTGACGACCATGAGGTTCTGCTCGAGGTTGTGGCGGATGCGGTGGAGATCTGGCTCGAGCCCCCGCGCGCACTGCTGGTCGAACGACGCCGTCGCATCACCGAGCAGGGCGATGCTCTCGAGCACGTTGTGGGCCATCACCGGCTTGAAGACGTTGAGCTGGAAGTTGCCTTGCGACCCGCCGAAGGCCACGGCGGCATCGTTGCCGAACACCTGCACCGCCACCATGGTGAGCGCCTCGGACTGGGTCGGGTTGACCTTGCCGGGCATGATGCTCGAGCCGGGCTCGTTCTCGGGGATGCGGAGCTCGCCGATGCCGTTGCGGGGGCCCGACGCCTCCCACCGGATGTCGTTGGCGATCTTCATCAGCGCACCGGCCAGGGTGCGCAGGGCGCCGCTGGTGGCGACCAGGGCATCGTGAGCCGACAGGGCGGCGAAGCGGTTGCCGGCGACCCGGAACTCGTGACCGGTGCGCTCGGCCAGCTCGGCGGCGGCCACCGCCCCGAACCGGGGGTGAGCGTTGAGCCCGGTGCCGACGGCCGTGCCGCCGATGGCCAGCTCGAGGAGCCCGTCCTCGCTGCGCCGCACCTGCTCCAGCGCCCAGTCGATCTGGTGGACCCAGCCACCGATCTCCTGGCCCATGGTGATGGGCGTGGCGTCCTGGAGGTGGGTGCGTCCGACCTTCACCACGTCGGCGAACTCGACCGCCTTGTCGCGGAGCGTGTCCCGCAGCGCCGTGACGCCGGGGTACAGCTGGCGGTGCAGGGCGAGCACGATGGCGATGTGCATGGCGGTGGGGAACGTGTCGTTGCTCGACTGGCCCCGGTTGACGTGGTCGTTCGGGTGCACCGGCGACTTCGACCCGATCTCGCCGCCCGCCATCTCGATGGCGCGGTTGCTGATGACCTCGTTGGCGTTCATGTTCGACTGGGTGCCGGAGCCGGTCTGCCAGACGACCAGTGGGAAGTGGTCGTCGAGCTGGCCGGCGATGACCTCGTCGGCCGCCCGCTGCACCAGCGCCGAGAGCTCCTCGTCCAGCTCGCCGAGCTGCTGGTTGGCCCGGGCCCCGGCCCACTTCACCAGGCCGAAGGCCTCGATGATCGGACGGCCCCAGACGAACCGGTCCCGCCCGATGGGGAAGTTGCCGATGCTGCGCTGGGTCTGGGCGCCCCAGTAGCGGTCGGCGGCGACGTCGATGGCGCCCATGGAGTCGGTCTCGGTGCGGGATTCGGAGGCCATGGGCCGACGGTATCGGCGGTACGGTCCGCCGCGTGACGGACGGGGGGCGCGGTGGCGCAGCACGGGACTGGGCTCGCCCGGTCGTCCACTGGGCGATCGAGGCGCGCGACGTGGAGGCTCAGCGGGCCTTCTATCGGTCCCTGTTCAGCTGGGAGATCGGCGAGGGTGGCTTCGCCCCGATCGAGGCCGGCTTCGGTGGCCCCGAGCCCGGACCGGCGGGCCACATCCAGGCCTCCGACACCCCTCGGGTCAGCCTGTACGTGCAGGTGCGGGACCTCCGCGAGACGCTCGACCGGGCGGTCGAGCTCGGCGGCACCGTCACGGCCGAGCCGTTCCAGCTCGAGGGCCAGCCGACGCTCGCGTTCATCACCGATCCCGAAGGCAACCCGCTCGGGCTGGTGCAGCAGTAGGGGCTGGCTCGTCAGTCCAGCGTCGTCCAGCGCACGACGTCGACCGACGCCGGGTCCACGCACACCCGCAGCGCCTCGACGGCCGGACCGTCCTCCTCGGCGGCGGCGATGGCGTCCACGTCGCTGAACCAGAGCGTCTCCACGAGCCAGCGCCCGTCCGCAGCCCGCGCCGTGGTCCGACGGATGAAGCCGTGCTGAAACGGAGCCACCTCGGCCTGGACCAGGCGGTCGGCGGCGAGGAAGGCGGCCTCGTCGGCGCCCGACGCCAACCGGAAGGTCCGGTGCTCGATGATCATGTCGTCGGCCTACCACGCTCGTGGGGACCGATTCGTCGGCGATTCGTCGGGCGATTCGTCGACGAATCGTCGCCCACGTGCGTACGGTGCCCGGCCGTGACCCCCGTCCCCGCCCCGTCCCCATGAGCCGCCTCGACGAGGTCGGCGAGCAGGACGGCTGGCGCTGCTGGCTGTGCGACGAGCCCGTCGACCCCGACATGTCGGTGAACGACCCTCGGGGCCCGAGCATCGACCTGCGCACGACGAAGGCCAAGGCCAAGAAGAAGGGGGCCGACGGTCAGGAGCGCCTGGCCCACCGGGGCTGCAACACCGGCAAGGGCGCCAAGGACCCGGTGGTCCCGTGGCCGGAGCACCTCTTCGTCGTCGATCCCGCCGTCATCCTCACCGCCGTCGAGCGCCTCGAGCGCAAGGGCGGCCGGGAGGTCATGGCCCGCTGCCCCACGCCCGAGGATGCCGATGCGGCCGCCGAGTGGTTGGCCGGCCGGATCGGCCGCCTGGCGCCGAACCTGGGCGCCACCGCCGAGGTCGACGAAGGCGGCGGCCAGT